>NZ_CALIOS010000116.1:0-63719 GCF_938044715.1 uncultured Turicibacter sp. | reverse complement strand
TTCCAATTGCTTAGTTTGTGATGAATAATTGTCTGATTTAAATTGACAACTCAGGAATATAAAAAAAAGATGTGAATCATGATTCACATCTTTTCCCCTCTATCTCATATCCCCAATTTAATTTTTAATTATTGATTATAACCACCAAGGAAGTTCGATTGATGCACGAGTTGAAGGTTGTTGACTACCTTGTACTGTAGTAACTCCTTGAACTAATACTAATCCTAATACAAATGCAACAACTAATTGTTTTAAATTTTTTTTCATTGTCTTTGTCTCTCCTCTCAACTTTTGCTATTTTCATGATATAATAAATTAAATAAGACGTAAAGTGACTATTTTTTCACTTTCTACTTTTTAGCACATGATGTTTATTTATTATAAGAATAATAAATACTGGGGGTTAGGAGGACGCTCATGAACGAAATTTATTTCGGAAATGTATTGAAAGAGTTAAGATTAAAAAAACAATTGAGTCAAGAAAAGTTAGCTGATGGTATTTGTACAAAGCGCCAGCTTATTCGAATTGAGCAAAATGAGAATTTACCAACGGGATTTTTACTCAGTGCATTATCAAAAAAATTAAATGAGAACCTAGAACCTTTTCTGCTTTTTGCCAACCACGAAAATCCGATGGAAGTCATTGAATTAAAGCAACAATTAGATTATTATTTCTACGAGAAAGACTTTGTTCCGTTAATGGAATTAATCGATCAATACCGTTCTCTTCATCCTAATCCACCAGTAGACTTTCAACAATATTTAGGATGGTATGAAGGTGCTGCTAAATTTCATCTTCCCCAATATGAAAGTCCAACTATTGAATACTACATTGATTTGTTAAAACTAACTATGAACTTTACAAATTTAGAAGAAGCTTGTGTGGGATTCCGTACCCTAAATGAATTAAATATTATTCATACTATTATTATTCTATTCTATATTATCAATAATAAATTAGTTGAAGCTTCTCAATTATTACCCTTAATCATTGAGAACTATTTAAAATATTATCATAAATACGATATTAATTTACTAGGCCGTATGTATTATAACCTAGCCAATGTTTATTATCGACTAGATTACTATGATAAAGCACTTGAAGTCTGTGAAATAGGAATTAAAACTTGTTTACAGGAACGTTCTTTTGCGGTTGTTGCCGATTTATTTATGTGCAAGGGAAGCATTCTAGCGGATCAAGGTTTAATGGAAGAAGCAACAACATGTGCTAAATTTTTCGTGACTTTATATGAAATGCAAGGGAAACGTAATCAAATTGAGCGCGTTATTGAACAATATAAAGCACTTGGAATTGATATTGCTTAAACCTACTATTGTAGGTTTTTTTTAATCCATTTTATCTTCTATCACATAAACTTTAGTAAATCCAAGTTCCTCTAATTTTTCACCAGCTATCTTACTACGGTTACCACTTTGACAGTAAATAATAATCGGTGTATCTTGATAGGCCATAAGTTCATCAAGATGTTGCTCTAATTGATTGTATGGTATGTTTATGGCATTGCGAATATGACCTTTCTCGTATTCATCTGCATCACGGACATCAATAATAAGGATTTCTTTTGTATTATCCATTAGCTCTTCTGCCGACTCTCTTTGAATAATTTGGGGACTAGTCTGTTGCATCAAAGCAGCAGATTGAGTTGATTCATAATCTAAAATAGCTACTGTCATTAAAAATATAAAAACTAAACAAAATAATAATTTTCCGATTGCTTTTCTCATGTTGATTCCTTCTCTTTTAAAATATTTTTATTTTCTTTTAGTATTCTCTATCTAAATAAAAAAATGACCGAAATGGTCATTTTTTTTATTTATCAATCATATTTAAAAAATACTGATGAAAACTTAAATCGTTCGTTAATTCAGGATGAAATGAAGTAACAAGCATATTATCTTGTTTACATGCTACGATATGATTATTAAGTTCTAGTATGACTGAAACCTCTGGTCCTACCTTAGTAACATATGGCGCTCTTATGAACACTAATGGAATTTTAGAGGACGATACTGTCTCAATTTCCACTTCCGTTTTAAAACTTCCTAATTGTCGCCCATAAGCATTACGCTCAACTTCAATATCCATTAATCCTAAATGAACTGTTGAATCTTTAGCAAGTTCTTTAGCCAGGATAATCATTCCAGCACATGTCCCCCAAACAGGTAAACCATCTTTAATTTTTTTCCGCAGTGGTTTTAATAAATTAAAATCACGTAATAGCCGTCCGATAGCGGTACTTTCTCCTCCTGGAATAATTAAACCATCGATTTTTTCCAACTCATCTTCATATTTTACTAGAAGTGGATTTACATCGTCTAGTTGGCTTAAAAGGTTCATATGCTCTTGTACGGCACCTTGGACAGCTAAGACTCCAATGTTTTTCATACTACCATCCTCGTTTTGCGTATTGTTCATTTTCAGGTAATTGACGAATGTCAATTCCACTCATCGCTTCTCCTAATCCTTCTGAAACCTGTGCAATGATGTTTGGATCATTATAATAAGTAGTAGCTTTAACGATTGCTTCAGCACGTTTTTGTGGATTATCTGATTTAAAAATTCCAGATCCTACGAATACCCCATCACATCCAAGTTGCATCATTAAGGCAGCATCAGCTGGTGTCGCAATTCCACCTGCAGCAAAGTTTACAACTGGTAATTTTCCATGCTCATGAACATAGCACACTAAGTCATATGGAGCTCCCATATTTTTCGCTATTGTCATTAACTCTTGTTTGCTTGCTGCTTGGATTTCACGAATTTCTTTATTCATCGTACGCATATGGCGAACTGCCTCTACAACATTTCCTGTTCCCGCTTCTCCTTTCGTACGAATCATTGAGGCTCCTTCTCCAATACGACGAAGTGCTTCCCCTAAGTTTTTAGCCCCACATACAAATGGTACGTTAAACTCTGTTTTATCAATATGGAATTCATCATCAGCTGGAGTTAATACTTCACTTTCATCAATATAATCAATTTCAAGTGCTTCAAGCACTTGAGCTTCTACTAAATGACCAATGCGCACTTTAGCCATTACTGGGATACTAACTGCTTCTTGAATTTCTTTAATCATTTTAGGATCAGACATACGAGCTACTCCGCCTTTCGCACGAATATCAGACGGTACTCGTTCAAGTGCCATAACAGCAACTGCCCCCGCAGCTTCTGCAATTTTAGCTTCCTCAACATTTACGACGTCCATAATAACGCCACCTTTTAGCATTTGAGCTAGATTCTTATTTAATTCATAACGTTCACTCATTTTCCTCACTCCTTTACATTTTTACTCATCTTCAATATAATAATTGTATCGAAACAATTATTATTAAAATGATTTCTAACAATTATTTTATACCAAATAATCCCTAATAAATCAATACAATTACTTAAAAGGAGTAATACAATGTTACCTGTACCCATACAATTAGATAAGAATAAATCTGAAGCCATGTATTTACAAATCGCTAATCAAGTAGCAACTATGATTCAACACCAACAATTAGAAGGTGGTCGCTCTCTTCCTTCTATTCGAAAATTAGCTACTCTACTCGAAGTTAATAATGTAACGATTGTTTCTGCGTATAAACACCTTGAAACACTTGGACTTGTCATTGCAAAAAAAGGGAGCGGTTATTACGTTAAAGAAAAACAAATCATTCCTCCCTCAATTCCCTCACCTAAATTATCAATGCAACAAATTACAAGTCAGCATCTGCATTTAGAACACAACCAAATTAACTTTGCGAGTGCCACACCTGAACCAAGCATCTTTCCAATTGCCTCATTTAAACATTATCTAAATTATGTTCTCGATCGAGATCAGGGATACGCCTTTGGATATCAAGAAAGTAATGGATATGAACCTCTTCGTGAAAGTTTATGCCAATACCTAAAACGCCATCAAAAACTTGAGGTTTCACCTAACTCAATTCAAATTGTATCAGGTGCCCAACAAGGAATTGATATTATTGGTAAAACACTTCTTGGAAGCGGTGACTGTGTATTCGTTGAAGACCCAACCTATACAGGAGCTTTAGCTGTTTTCAAATCTCGAGATGTTTTAATTAAAGGAATCAGCTTAGAAGAGGATGGCCTTAATCTTTCTGAATTAGAAGCAGCACTACTAACTGTTCGACCAAAACTTTTATATGTCATGACTAAATATCAAAACCCTAGTACCGTGACTTATTCCTTAAAAAAAATGAAACGTTTAATAGAACTCGCGCAACTATACGACTTCTATATTGTTGAGGATGATTCAATGTCTGAGCTAAATTATGAACCTGATGCTAGCAATATCAGTTTCAAAAGTCTAGATCAAAATGAACGTGTTATTTATATAAAAAGTTTCTCTAAAATTATGATGCCTGGTCTTCGTATTGGATTTATCCTTGTTCCCTCTCCCCTCTCTACAGATATTATGAATGCCAAACATCATACAGATATTTCATCATCTGGATTAATCCAACGTACAGTAGATTTATATTTACGTGAAGGTCAATGGGATGAACATATTAATCAAATGCGAATTATTTATAAGAAAAAATACGATATCATGGTTCAAGAATTAAATAAATTAAAAGCATATGATGTCAAATTTCATATTCCACATGGTGGCCTTCATTTTTGGATTCAACTGCCGCCACATCTTAATGCTAATGAACTTTATGATCTTTGTTTATCTCATTCACTAATTACGACCCCAGGAAAACTATTCAGTCCAACGGAAGATACTCATCTAAATCAATATATGCGTTTAAGTTTTGCAGCATGTACAGAAGCGGACATCATCAAAGGAATTGATATTTTAAAACAGTGTCTTCATCTAATGAACAATAAGAAAAAACAGTCTACCTATATTTCGCCATTAATTTAAAAGAGTCACCTTAATACAAAAAAATTTACGTCGACTTATCGATTAATAAAAAAGTCCCTATCTTAAATGCAAAGATAGAGACTTTTTTTATTGTTTCATTATATTTAGAAATAGAAAAGAGCTATTACTTATTATCCCCCATCAATTATGGACACCTAACTTCGCATTTTTAAAAGTTATTTGTATCAGGCTATAATCCTTTATAGACTCAGCAGCGGTGGATTGTTCGCTCCCCCGAGGACTCCCTGCCCACCAGTTGAGGATAGCTACGAGCTCGCCTGAGGCTTACTACGTAGCCGGGTCCCTACTTCTTAAGTGCGAATCGTACCATGAAGAAGTTGATGATCATGGCGATTGGGAATACGAGAATTGGTGCAAATGATTGGTTGATTCCGATTGCAAGGAATATGTTTAGTAAGATCATTTGAACAAAATAGTTGATTAAATGTGCGCCAGCAAATTTGATTCCATTTGATGCACTTGCTTCTGTTTTGAATGTAAAGGCTGTTGAAGCAAAGTAGTTAAAGATAAAGCTGATAATATATCCTATTGTAAAGGCAATATTGGCATTTACAGAAATTCCATATTCAAGTGCTAAATACACTCCGTAATGAATAACTGTTGCAAAACCACCAACGATTACAAACTTAATAAATTGAAAAATCTTTTCATTTTGTTGTAACTTATCTAATACAGTTTTCATTATAATTTCCTCCTGCTTATCATTTCATAATAATTTTACACGTTAATTTTAAATTTGAAAAGAAAGAAAAATCCCCTTATCTGCATACTATACATTTTTTTACATTTAAAATACAAATTATGATAAAATATTTACATGAATAGACGCGGAGGATACAGATGAACAACTTTACATTTAAAGACATTATGTTAGTTTTTCAAAAATGTTTTAACTACATTGATACTAGATTAGACCGACACTGTGAACAAGTAGCTTTTCTTTACTGGAAAACTCTTCAACATACAGGAAAATATACTGAGGAAGAGCTCGTTAACCTTACTCTCATTGCTTTATTCCATGATATTGGTACTTATAAAACAAAAGATTTTAGTGAATTTCTTTATAATACTTCACCAAATCCACATCTGCATTCAATCTGTGGTTCTTTATTTATTAAATATTTTTCACCTTTATCTCATTTATCAGATATTATCCTCCATCATCACGATTCTATAATAGAATATGAAAAACTAGATTTTCCTTATAAAGATGAGACTATTCTCTTAAATCTCCTAGATAAGATATCATTATTTATTCATCGTAAATCATATATCACAGATGAAGCCTTGAAAAAGATTTTACATTCTCCTCTAAACTCTTCCCTTCTCGACTATTTTAAAGAAGTTAATCAATCAGAAGAATTAATAAGCAAAGTAATAGATGGGCGATATTTAAAGGAATTATATCATTTTTTAAATCATTTCGAGCCCTCTAAAGAAACAACGATGGAATACGTTAGAATGATGATGTATATGATTGATTTTAGAAGTGAGAGTACGCTCATCCATACTATAACAGTGACTAGTTTATCAAAGATTATCGCAATAAAACTAGGACTTGATGATGAAGTGGTAACGAATCTTGCATTTGCAGCGACGATGCATGATATTGGAAAAATCGCTACTCCCATCGAAATTTTAGAAAAACCAACAAAACTTACTTCTAGTGAGATGGAAATTATGAAACAACATGTTACGATTACATATGACATTTTAAATTGTATCTGTTCTAAAGATATCGTTGAAATGGCAGCTTATCATCATGAGAAATTAGATGGTAGCGGTTATCCTTTTGGTTTAAAAGATCATCAACTTTCAATTCCGGTTCGCATTATTAGTATTGCTGATATTATGAGTGCTCTCCTTGGCGTGAGAAGCTATAAACAAGAATTTCCAAAAGAGAAAATTATCAATATTTTAGAGAACTTAGCACGTGACTATAAAATTGATGCTGATATTGTAGAATTTATCGTTACTCATTACGATACTTTAGTTTACGAATTAAGTATTGATTCTAAACCTTATCTGGACCGCTATACAGATTTAAAAAAAGAATATCAAGCTTTATTTAAACAAAAAATAGCATGTTAAAAATCCTGAGAAAAAATCTCAGGATTTTTTATATTAAATTAAAATAATTTTTGTAATTCTTTTATTTTATCATCATCATCTAGCTTAATTTTTAACGGAGTAATAGTAATATAACCTTTTTGAATAGATTTTACATCTGTATCCTCAGATTGTTCAATATCGATAAATGGACCTGATAATTTATGGCCACCATCTTCTTCAACATAAACTTCATCATAACGTGTAACTCCTAAACTTGCAACTTTAATTCCTTTAGGTTCCGTTAATGAAGGGAAATTAATATTAAATGTAATATTTGATTCTAATTTTTGAGAAAATAGCTTTTCAAATAGTTGAGGCAAATATTTTTTTACTACCTCAAAGTTTGACTCTGTTGTTGATACAGCAATAGAAGGATATCCACAAAGATTTGCTTCAAGCGCACCCGATACTGTTCCTGAATATAAAACATCAGTCCCAACATTACGTTCATCATTAATACCTGATAAAACCAAATCGGGTTGAATCTTCAAATGACCAAGGGCATATTTCACGCAATCAGCTGGTGTCCCATCAATTCCATAAGCCAGTTTGGTATAAGGAATTGATTCAATATAAGCTTTTAAGGGACGGCGCATTGTAATTCCATGTCCTACTGCACTATTATTTTGATGAGGAGCAATCACATAAATATCACCAAATTTTGATGCAATTTCAGCTAAGGCTGCAATTCCTGGCGCTTTTATTCCATCATCATTTGTAATTAAAATTTTCATGACATCATCTCCTTAGTTATTTTGAGCTAATTCATCCAAGTCAGCAATCATCGCATCAACAGTTTCCCAATCCATTACACGAGCACCTGCTGCTTGCACATGACCACCTCCGCCATATTTTTTAGCAATTTCATTAACGGCTGCCCCACTTGAACGTAAATTAACGCGAATATCATTTCCTTCAGCATTTTCAACAAAAAATGCCCAAATTTTAATTCCTTCAATGTTTGCCAACGTATTAACGTTAGCTGAAGCTGCTAATTCATTTACGTTTAAAGATTGTAATAATTCATCTGTTAATTTTAAATACCCAACACCATGAGCCGTTTCTTCAAAGTTACAAACCGCATAACCTTTAAAACGTGCTAATTCTTTAGATTGTGTATACATTTTTGAGTATAACTCTACCATATCAAAATTATATTTTAATAATTCTGATGCATAACGGAATGTTTGCTCACTTACTCCACGGAATAAGAAGCGTCCTGTATCTGATACAATTCCATTGAATAAGCAACGAGCACCGTTATCATTTGTTTTTAAATTATTCTTAACTAATAAATCTGTAATCATTTCACAAGTTGATGTATAACTTGTATCAATCCACTCAATATCTGCATATTCATCGCTAAATGGATGATGATCGATTTTAATTTTGAAAGCACCTAATTTCCAACGTTCATCTGAAATACGTGCTGCGTTCGATGTATCTGTAATGATAACTAAAGCATTGTTATATAGTTCATCTTCAATTTCTTCTGTATGACCAATGTAATTTAAATAAGCTACTTCCTCGCCTACAAGGTAAACTTTCTTCCCCTCAAAACTTTCACGAATGATTTCAGCTAATCCAAATGATGAACCATATGCATCTCCATCTGGAATGACGTGACGGTGAATAATAATTGTTTCAAATTCTTCAATTTTCTTTAAAATCTCTTGTTGAATTGACATATTGAACCTCCTAATATAAAAATGATTACCTACTTTAATTATACGTCAAATTATGACACTCTATCAAATTATAAAGAAAAAATAGAGGTAGAAATTCTACCTCTATTCATAATCAAATTATTTTAATTGATTTAAGGCATCTTGAACTGCTTGTTCAGGAGATACTCCATTTAATACAACTTGCTCAACAGCTTGACCAACTGCTGTACGTACATTGTAAGAAGAGAATGTATCAGTGAAGAATGATGGATCATAGAAGAAAGCACTATCTTGAGATGGTCCTACAATTTTCGTTTGATCATTAGACTCTGTTACATATGCTTGATAATCTGCTGAATCAATAACTGATTGGCGGATTGGTAAGTAAGAAGTATGAGTTGCGAAGTATAAATTTCCTTCATATGAAGATAAGTATTTTGCAAATTCATATGCTGCATAAACTTCTTCAGGAGTTTTATTTTGGTTAAATACTACAACGTTAGTTCCTTGTTGAATAACAGCTTCAGTTTCTTTAGAAACTTGAGGAATTGGTGCTACCCCAACTTCGAATTCAGCTGAAGCAATATGAGAATAACCAGCAGAAGAACCAATATACATTTGAACTAAATTACTCATGAATGGACCAGACATGTATTTATCTTCTCCAGCTAAACGCCAGTATCCAGCATCAGTATTACGTTGCATTAATGTTAAAGCTTCAATAGCTGCTTGTGCATTATCTTCTGAGAATAAAATGTCACCTTTAGAATTTGTATATTCTCCACCAAATTGCTGAACCATTGTAATGAAGTAGTTTTGTGATGAATCATGACCGAATGCTGGTTTACCAGTTAATTCAGTAATTTTAGCTGAAACAGCTTCAACTTCTTCCCAAGTTGTTGGAACTTCTAATCCATTTTCTTCGAAGAATGTTTTGTTATAGTATAAAACTTCTGTTGATTTGTTGAAAGGTAAAGAATAGAATTTTCCACCTTCATATTGGCTATTTTCTGCACGATAAGCTTCAATAATATCATCAAAATCAGAAATTCCAACTTCTTTATCATTAATATAATCATCCAATGCTACAACTGCACCTGATTGTAAATATTCTGCAACCCAATCAGGATATGCTTGTGAAATTGCTGGAGCTGAACCAGATTTTAAAGCAGCTGTTGTTTTAGTTTTTAAATCATTGTAAGCACCTTGATAAACTGATTTTACAGTAATTCCTTTTTCAGCCCCAACTGTCGTATTGAATTGCTCTACTAATGCATCTACTGCTTCTTGATTTGTTCCTGACATTGCATGCCAGAATTCGATTGTTACAGGTGATTCAATTGTAGTCACTAATTCAGCTGTAGATTCATTAGTTGTTCCTGTGTCTTTCCCACTTGAACAAGCTACTAAAGTTGTTACACCAGCTAAAAGTGATAATGATGTAAATAATTTTTTCACTTTGTAGTCCTCCTACTCACAATTCATTGAGTTATTTATCTATGTATAAAAGGATTATCTCCTTTAATACCCCATTTAATACCTACTTCATAATAATTTAGTATACAAGGACTATCCTTTTAATCCTCCACGAGTTACCCCACTGATAATGTATTTCTGTAAGAATAAGTAAATAATCACAACTGGAACAATAATGATTGTTGCAGCAGCCATTTGTAAATGAACTTGTGATCCTGATTCATTTGTAAAGTGAGTTAACCCGATTGTTAAAACACGCATACTATCTTTATTTGTAATTAATAATGGCCATAAGAATGCATTCCAGCTTGCGATAAAGTTTAAAATACCAATTGTTGCGACAGCACTAATCGTATTTGGAATAATGATTTTCCATAAGTATTTCCAATCGCTACATCCATCAATTTTTGCTGCTTTATATAATTGTTCTGGAATTTGCATAAAGTATTGTCTTAATAAGAAGATATAGAAGACATTCGCAATATATGGAAGAATTAATCCTTTGAATGAATCAATCCATCCTAATGCTGATACAGTTTGATAGTTTTGGATAATTAACATTTCACCTGGAACCATCATCGTTGCTAATAATAAAGTGAAAATTGTGTTACTTCCGAAAAATTTATAACGTGTAAACGCAAATGCTGCAAAAATTGTTACGAAAATGGTTAATACTGTATTTCCAACTGCTGAAATAACAGTATTTTTAAAATAAACATCAAAAGGTGCCATTTCCATTGCTGTTTTATAATTTTCAAATTGGAAAATTTCAGGTAATAATTTTGGTGGAACAGCAATAGATTCTGAATATGTTTTAAATGATGTTAAAATCATGAAGATGAATGGGAAAAGCATGATAATTGCTCCAAGTGATAACGCAATGTAAATCAATACTTTAGCCCATGTTGAGGTAACTTTTTTTGTATTACTTTCCATTGAGCACACTCCCTATTTGTAATGAACTAACTTCTTACTTAATACCATTTGTACAAGCGTTACAGCTAAAATAATAACGAATAAAATAATTGAAGCTGCTGCAGCTTTATGTACTTGTGATGAACCATAGAACATATCATAAATGTAGTATACAACCGTCATACAACTATTTGCAGGTCCTGGCTTTCCACCAAATAACGCAAATACTTCATTATACACCTTAAAACTTCCGATGACTGAAGTCATTGTTAAGAAAAATACAGTTGGCGATAATAAAGGTAATGTAATACGAGAGAATACTTTCCATTTAGGTGTTCCATCGATTTGCGCTGCCTTGTAATATTGTGGATCAATATTTTGTAATCCTGATAAGAAAATAACAATCTTAAAGGCTAGTCCACTCCAAATATTGAAGATGATTAATGCCCAAATTGCCATTTTTGGATCATTTAGCCATTGAATTGGATCAACACCAAACATTCCTAAAAACTGATTAATATATCCAAAGTCACTATGGAATAACCAACTCCATACAATCCCAATGGCAATAACTGAAGTTACATATGGCAAGAAATAAATCGCTTGGAAAAACTTACTTGCCTTAATTCCAGTATTTAATAACAATGCAATTGCTAATGCAATAATCATTGAAACCGGAACCGCGATTACTACAATTAAAAATGTATTTTTTAATGCTTGATGGAAATTAGGATCTGTTAAGACGAATTTAAACGTTGCTAAACCGAATCCACTTCCTTCATCTGTATAATAATTATATTTTTCATAGAATCCCATACGGAATGACATAATTAATGGATAAACTACGAAAACAGCTGTAATGATTAATGTTGGTAATAAATACAAATAACCTAAAAAATTGTGTTTGATGGTTGTTCGGGTAGCATTTGATAGTTTTTTATTCATAGTTGCCCCCTACGCTAAACGGTGACCGTTCGTTGCATCGAATAAATGAATATTTTGTTGTTTTACCGTTAATTTAACGATATCTGAAACATTAACTTCATTTTCTGAATCAATTAAGCAGCGAACTTTTTGTCCATCGATTGTTACTGTCATTAATTTGTCACGTCCAATTACTTCAACCATAACAACTGTTGCATCAACACCATTTTCTTGTGCAAGGCGCCATGACTCAGGACGAACTCCAACAATTGCATCTGTATTATTTAAACCAGTTGCATCTCCTAATACAGATCCACCAACCATTACTTTTCCATTTTCAATACGTCCATTCATAAAGCTCATTGGTGGTGTTCCCATGAATGAGGCAACGAACTGATTAGCTGGTTTACGATACATTTCTTGAGGTGCTTCTTTTTGTTGTAACACTCCATCTTTCATTAAAACAATTGCATCTGTGATACTCATTGCTTCTTCTTGATCGTGTGTTACGAAAATTGTTGTAATACCAGTTTCTTGTTGAATACGACGAATTTCTTCACGAGTTTCTAAACGTAAACGAGCATCTAAGTTTGATAACGGCTCATCTAATAATAAAACGCGAGGTTTTTTCGCAATAGCACGTGCGATTGCTACACGTTGTTGCTGACCACCTGATAATTCTCCAGGTTTACGATCCATTAAGTGTCCAATTTGAACTAAATCAGCCATTTCTTGAGCAATTTTTAATGCTTCTGCTTTTGGTACTTTAGCATTTTCAAGTGGGAACATGATATTTTGGCGTACCGTCATATGTGGATATAAAGCATAGTTTTGGAATACTAATCCAATTCCACGTTTTTCTGGTGGTAAATCCGTTACATCTTCGTCACCGAAATAAATACGACCACTTGTTGGTTTTTCTAATCCAGCAATCATATAAAGTGTTGTAGATTTTCCACATCCAGATGGTCCTAAAAGACCAGCAAGTGTTCCATCTTCAATTGTTACGTTTAAATTGTTAACTGCCGTAAAATCTCCAAAGCTTTTGGTAATGCCCTCTAATCTTACTTCCATCGAACTAACCTCCAAAATTATGCATCCGTTTTGCGACTTATTTTTATATGGATACTTTGTAAAAATTCTCATTTACTATTTCTATTAGAAAAATAACATCCAAACAGTATTCTAATGAATTTTAGTATCACAAGTCAATGGAATTTATGTTAATTTCTAATTAATTTTATCTATTCTTGTCGAAATTACTTTATTTTATTCTTTTTCCTCTTACAATTATGCCCAATCAAGCAGACTTTATTACTTAACTCAAAAAATTTTTAATACTTCGTGTGCACACATTCGCCCAAGTTAAAATATGATGTATTAGACCGAGAGTTAAAATTTCGGCAAATAGGAGGGCTAATATGAAATCAATTAAACGTGTTACTTCGTTTTTAGGATTGATGGCACTTGCAACAGCTACATTAGTTGGATGTAACAAGTCATCTGATGAATTAACTCAAATCAAAGTTGCTGAGGTAACTCACTCTGTTTTTTATGCACCACACTACGTTGCCATTAGTGAAGGATTCCTAGAAGAAGAAGGATTAGAAGTTGAATTAATTAATGCTGGAGGTGCTGATAAAGCAATGGCCTCTTTACTATCAGGCGATGTGCAAATTGGATTTATGGGACCTGAAGCTTCTATTTATGTCTACAACGAAGGTGGAAAAGACCTTGCCATAAATTTTGCACAAATCACTCAACGTGATGGTAGTTTCTTAGTGGCTAAAAATCCTCATGAAAACTTTTCTTTTGATGAAATGAAAGGAACTGAAGTCATCGGTGGTCGTAAAGGTGGAGTGCCTGAAATGACACTTGAATATGTCTTAAAATCACAAGGTCTTGATGCTCGTCCAGACGATAAAACAGCAGAAGTTAATGTGCGTACTGATATCTCATTTGATGCCATGGCAGGAGCTTTTACAGGACTTGACGCTGAATATGTAACACTTTTCGAACCATTAGCAACAACTATGGAAAAAGAAGGTAAAGGTTACATCGTTGCATCAATTGGTGAACTAGGTGGTGACATTCCTTATACTTGCTACCAAACAACCGAATCATACTTAAAAGAAAATAGTGATGTCATCCAATCATTTACAAATGCTATTTATAAAGCGCAGTTATGGGTTTCAACACATACAAGTGAAGAAATTGCACAATCAATTCATCAATTTTTCCCTGATATGGAAATTGAGGACTTAGTAACAGTTGTTGAACGTTATCAATCTATTGATGCCTGGGCAACTGATCCTGTTTTAAAAGAAGATAGCTTAAATAACCTAATGGATGTTATGGAATTAGCAGGACAACTTGATAATCGTGCGCCTTATGAAACAATCGTCGATACAAGCTATGCTGAAAATGCAATTAATAATATCAAATAAAAAGATTTACTCCCTAATCAAAATAGGGAGTAAATCTTTTTTGATATTAGGTACCCTTTATTCTTTTACCTAATATTATAAAGTAGGACATATGAGAAAATGGAGGTGACCTTATATGTCAAAAATTCTAGATGTGAGCCATGTTTATAAAGATTTTTACTCAGTTGAAGAAGAGCGAAATATTATAAATGATATCACCTTTTCAGTTGAAGAAGGTGAAATTTTAGTCTTACTCGGACCTTCAGGATGTGGAAAATCTACAATTTTAAACATGATTTCTGGCTTACTAGAACCCACAAGTGGAGAGATTAATACCTATAACAAAAAAATCGGATATATGTTTCAAAAGGATCATCTATTTGAGTGGCGAACTATTATGAAAAATATCACCTTAGGCCTAGAAATTCAAAACAAATTGACAGATGAAGCAATGGAAGAAATTAAGCGATTACTACAAATTTATGATTTATGGGATTTTAGAAATAATTATCCTCGGGAGCTTTCTGGTGGGATGAAGCAACGTGCTGCCCTAATTAGAACACTGGCATTAAACCCTGATATTTTATTACTAGACGAACCCTTTTCAGGACTTGATTATCAAACAAGATTAATCGTTACCGATGATATTTATAAAATTATTAAAAGTGAAAATAAAACAGCAATTTTAGTAACCCATGACATCTCTGAAGCTATTTCAGTAGCAGACCATGTTGCTGTCTTAAGTCATCGTCCAACGACAATAAAAAGCATGCGTCCGATCAACTTGACACTTGATCATGAAAAAACACCTTTAAGCTCCCGAACTGCTCCTGAGTTTAAAGATTACTTTGATTTATTCTGGAAGGAGTTGCAAAATGATGAAGAAACAAATTAATGGAACTCCTGGCTATCAAAAATACTTAAAAGATCGTAAAAAAGAGGCATTCAATATTCACTTTCTTCAAATTTTTCTACTCGTCGCTTTCCTAATTTTTTGGGAAGTCGGCGCTCAACTAGGATTTATTGATGATTTCTTATTTAGCAAACCATCAGCTGTTTGGAATATTCTCGTCAAATATGTTTCAAATGGAGAAATCTTCAAACATCTTGGTATTTCATTATATGAAACAATTGTTGGTTTAATTATCGGGACCTGCTCTGGATTATTTATTGCTATTTGCTTATGGTGGTCAGAAAAACTTGCCAAAATTTTCGATCCATTTCTTGTTGTACTAAATGCTTTGCCAAAAACAGCTCTTGCTCCCATTTTAATCGTTTGGGTCGGAACTGGAGTAAAAGGGATTGTCGTCATCTCGATTATTACCTCTATTGCTGTCACTATTTTATCTGCCTATAACTATTTTTCAACAGTTGATGAGGATAAGATTAAACTTATGAAAAGTTTCGGAGCTAGTAAGTTTCAAATTTTAACGAAACTCGTCTTACCATCAAATACAAGTAATATGATTAACCTGTTAAAAATCAATATTGGTATGGTCTGGGTCGGGGTTATCGTTGGGGAATTTATCGCTTCTCGTGCTGGACTTGGATATTTAATCGTATATGGTGGCCAAGTATTTAACTTAAGCCTTGTTATGATGGGAATCTTAGTCCTTGCAATCTGTACACTTTTAATGTATCAACTTCTAGGCTACTATGAAAAAAAACTTAAAAAACGCCAAGGAGCTAATAAATAAAAATAAGGTGATTCTATGTGCTAGAATCACCTTATTTAACTTTTAATCGTGTTCTTTTGAGTGAAACATAATTAATTAATGATTTTAATGCCCTATAAAAAAATCCCATTACTTCAAATAATACAATTAACGTTGGCAAGATGAGTTCAACATTCCATTCAAAAGTAAAAACAAATGTTGAAAGTGGGATTAATTGAACGCCAAATAAAGCAATCAAATTAATTATTGTTAGACGCCTTACTAACTTTTGAGGTAAATCTTTAAAATAGCAACTCAGTAATAAAACTGCAATGATTAAACAGACTAAGCCATATCCCTTAAAAAATGGTCCATTTAATGATGTTAACCCAAAATAATATCTTAAGCCCATGAATCCCACTAAACAACTTAAACATGACAGATATATTTTTCTCACTAAATGTTCCCCCCCACTTAGTTATAAGACTGTAATTTTATTAAGTTAGGTTCTGATCCAAATGTTGATAAATTATATAAAAACAATGCCTGATCAAATGATTCATCTCTAATATATTCATATGGATTCATATTGAAATATCTTAAATCAATTAAGTGAATTTCTTCAAAATGTAACGCTAAAAATGGTACTAAACTGTGAGCATATGAATCTTTAAACACAACAAGTTTTCTACCGTTATTTATACTACTTTTTACAATGGTTAAAGGCTGATTTCCTCCTAAAAACATTGAGTATTTATCTTTTTGATTAAGGTAATTATAATCGTATAAACCATCTAAACTAACTTCTTCTCCATTCAAACTCACAGAAAAACTCACGTCAGTTTTTGGAATAAAGATATCCATTGAATCAGGTTGTAAATGGTGGTTATTTGCCTTTGAATAATATGTTCCATAAAATGAATCACTGACTTGTTTAATATTAAAATCCTCTAAATGATAAGCTTGTTCACCTATTGCACCCATTAGACTTTGATAAGCATAAAAAGCCCCAAGTGTCGTCCAATGATGATCGGTTTTATAGAAAATATATTCAGATTTATGTGCTTCTAGAACCGAATACACATCAATTAAATCAACTGATAATGTAGCACTTGCTTGTTTAAGCATCAGATTTTGATCATATGTTGGTGCATATAGTGGCAATAACTCTTTATAAATTTCAACTGCCGTTGGAATGAGCATGACTTCTGTATTCAAATAGGGCAACTTTTTATGAAAGGCATTTATTGAATCTAAGTTTCTTATAAAGTATTTTCCAGGCGTCAAAAATTCTTCTAGTAAATAGCCTTGTTTTCCAAAATAAACTCCATTATTTTTCCCCTTTAAAAGTAAACGCTCGACATCAGATTTTACCCCTACCCAATCATCCTTAAATACAAATTGATCCGTCATGTACTCATCAAATCCACTCGTAAATTTTCCTGATGCAAGTCTTTCCCATGTAAACTTAGGAAATTGCTGTAAAGGACGATTTTCACTTTCAGAAATACTTTTATCTGGCGTTATCATATTCCATAAACTTATTCCAAAAATAAAAATTAAAAACATCAAACTATAAACTAAATTCTTAACTTTATCCATCATCCTCACCTCCTAAAATCTAAAGTACAAGAACGGATTATAAGACGAATCAACTAAGTAAGCTGTTGAAATAAATAAAATCGAAAAGTAGATTAATGGCATAATGATTAGTTCAAAAAGCCATTTGAATTTAGACGTGCGTGTGGCATAACCATAAATTAGCTTCATTAAAGGCGTAGAAGCGATAATTAACACAATGAGGGTAATGGCATTAGAAACTAAGTAAAACAACGTCATCTGATTATAAAGACCTTCTCCTTGCATTCCAAACATAACTTTGAAGTAATTCAATAAATGTTCAAAATTATCAAAAGCGAATAATCCCCATCCGATTAATAATAAGAAGATGGTATAGAAATGACGAATAAAAGCTGGACCTCTATTTAACCACTTCATTAAAAAGGCCTTCTCAATTGAAATAATGCTTCCAAAATAAAGTCCCCAAAATACGAAATTCCAACTCGCCCCATGCCAAAGGCCTGTTAAAAACCAAACAATAAAAACATTTAAATAGGTACGATACTTTCCTTTACGATTCCCGCCAAGTGGAATATAAACATAATCTCTAAACCAAGAACCGAGTGAGATATGCCAACGTCTCCAAAACTCTGTGATACTTTGTGAGATATATGGATAATTAAAGTTTTCTAACAATTCAAATCCAAGCATTTTACCAAGTCCAATAGCCATGTCTGAATATCCACTGAAGTCGAAATAAATTTGAAGTCCGAAGGCCATAACCCCCAACCAGGCAGATAAAACTGTTAAATTTGTGACTTCAGTTGTTGAAATGCTATCCCAAAGCAAACCAATATTATTTGCTAATAAAACTTTTTTCCCAAGTCCAATAATAAATCGTCTGACTCCATCCGCAAAACGTTCGATTGTTTCTTGTCTATGATTTAATTGTTCAGCCACGGTACGGTAACGAACAATGGGTCCTGCAATAAGTTGTGGAAACATTGCAACATAAGCTCCTAAATCAACGATATTCCGTTGTGCACGAGCATCACGTCTAAAGATATCAATCGTGTAAGACATTGTTTGGAACGTATAGAATGAAATCCCAATTGGAAGAGCAATGTCTGGAGTTGAAAAAGTTGTTCCAAAAATCGTATTAATATTTGTAATGATAAACCCCGAATACTTAAAAAATGTTAGTAATCCTAAATTAATAATTACTGAGGATAATACCACACGCTTTGCCTTTTTAGGTTGATCTTGATATTTTTCTACAAGTAACCCATGAATAAAATCAACAATGGTTGAGAATATCATTAAAACAACATAAATAGGTTCTCCCCATGCGTAAAAAACTAAGCTCACTAGTAGTAAAATAAAATTACGGACACGTCTTGGAACGATAAAATATAACAACAACGTAATTGGTAAAAAAACAAATAAAAAGACAAGACTACTAAAAACCATCCTTCATCACCACCCAAAGAAGAAAAAAGACTGTTGAAGCATTTAGCAATCAACAATCTTTTTTTCAAAGAAATTATTTTACTGACTCTTCAAATACTTTTACAATTTTGTCTGCTACATCGCTTGTTACATATAATAAATAGTTTCCTTGTTGTTTAATTTGGTTTTCTTGAACTAATTCATATTGATCTGGTAAGTACATTGACCATGTTGCTTCTTGATCAGATAATACTTTTTCAAACCCATCTTTAACACTTTCTGATGCTTTCTCATCTTTAGCTTTTACAACCATAATTAAAGAAGATTTAACATTCATCATTGGTAATAACATATATCCAGATTCAATATCTGCCGTATTAAAATGATCCGCATACATTCCTAACTGTAATGAATCTGTCATATCAATCACTTGAAATCCTGGTAATACACCATCTTGAAGTTGCATATCGTAATCACTTGCTAATGTTTCTTGAATTTTATTCATGATTTCTTCAGGTGTCGCGGACGTATTACTAGCTGATTCTCCTTCTTTTGAATTACTACATCCTACCGCTACAACTGTTACTAATAAAGCCATTAACATCATCTTTAATTTTTTCATAATTGTTCCTCCTAATATTTTGATTCAAATAGAATTCCAAATTTAGCTCTTTACATTAAATTAGACGACCCTATTGCCTATTTTGTTCCAAAAGTTATAGCTTATTTATTATAATTTTAAATAATTATTAATAATTAACAAAAAAAGAGATGAATACTCATCTCTTTTTGATTAAGAATAATATGTTTCTAAAACTTTTAACAACATGCCTTGAGTGATTGTTTGTTCATAAGCCTCTACTTCAGCTTCATAATTTTTGTATAATCTCAACAATGAGAAGAAGATATCTAAATCATCATCTAGTACAAGTGTAAAATAATTTTTTTCGTTTATTTTAATTGTAATTTTTTGGCGGTTAAGATGAGTTAAACGTGAATCAGTTACTTCGTAAACAAATTCAGCTAAATAGATGTTATCTGGTAATGTTTTGACAGAGCCTATTAGCTTAAGTGCATCTTCATCGTATACTTTTGGACTGTTTAAATCAACTGTTATCGTATATCGAATCAATACTGGTTTTTTTATTTCACCTTTAGCAAATTCGATGATTTTAAGAGTTTCACTTTTTAACATACAATCCCCCCTTAACCGTTTTATAATGCTTTTAGGTTTGGCATTAATTTATTATAACATAGTTTACCACTCGTTGGTGCTTGATTTCGTCTACATCAAAAATTATATGTTTTAAATTATAAGATATGCTTATCAATTTCTTCTACGACAAGCTTAGCACTATTTAAAACTAATGAAATCCCTGTTCCAGGATGATTAGAAGCACCAACAAAAAATAAATTATCATACTTTTCACTTCGATAATGAGGTCTAAAATAATTAGTTTGTAATAGATGATGCCCTAGTCCAAAAGCACATCCCTTAACCTCACCAAACTTTTCTTCTAAATCTTTCGGCGTCAAAAATTGTTCCACTTCAATCCATTGCTGTAGATTCTCACAATTTAAAACCTCTTCTAAAATATGATAAATTTTTTGTTTTAACAGGATTACGATTTCATCATTCCAAGAAATATGTGACGTTAAATTAGGAACCCTCATCATAATATTCAACGATTCACATCCTTTAGGGGCCATTGAAGAATCCAATCGACTTGGGCAATAAATATAGACAGATGGTTTATCAGGTAAATTCCCCTTGAATACTGTCTCAATATTTTTCTTAAATTCATCGCCTATATAAATATTATGAACATTTAGTTGAGGTAATTCTTTTTTAATACCAAGATATAAAATAAAGGCTGAACAAGATAACTTATCTTTATTTTCTAACAACTTATCTTTTAATTCAAAACCATTACAATTGACTAAAAAAAGATCAGCTTTATCTAATTTTTCTCCTATTTTAACCCCTTTCACATGTTTACCTTCCGTCACTAACTCCGTTACTTCCTGGCTACAATAAATTTTACCACCCAGTTTTAAAATTAAAGACTCTAACCTTTGTACAAAGGCGTACATTCCCCCTTTAAAGTATGGTAACCCATACAGTTGAGTAACGCCTGGAAGTAAGCTATATGTACTTGAACTATCGAATGGAGATGACCCAATATACATTGCCTGAAAATATAAATAGTTTTGAAGAATCTCACTTTCAATAAATTGAGAGACATAATCTTCAGTCGTTTGAAGAGGATGAATTTTAAAGATATTTTTCATATTTTCTAAATTAAAAAATTCTTTCTTTTTTTCAAAAGATTGAGTCAAAAAATTCTCTTCAATCAGTTGATATTTCTGATAAATATCTGTCATCAAATTCAAATAGCCGATGCTATCTTTTTTAGAGATAGATTCTAATGTTTGAGTCAACTGTATCAAATTAGTACTAAAATCTAATTTTTCCCCCTTAGCGCTAAAGACTCGATACAAAAGCTTAGGCGAAAGCATTTCAAGCTCGTTTTTTAAATTTAAATCGTCAAAAAGTTGCGAGAAATTTTGAGGAATTAGAGATAAAGAAGCTGTCAAATCGAATGTGTATCCATCTTGATAAAACTGATTTACAACCCCGCCGACTCTTTCATTTTTTTCGTATATGACGACTTCATAACCTTTGCTTAACAACCTTAAAGCGCTGGCTAATCCTCCTATTCCAGCACCAACAATAATAACTTTTTTTTGTGCTTCAATCATCTGTAAACCGCCTCTCAGTTTATTGTTATTATATTTATTTGTTAATTTTTAAAAATCATGCAAAAAAGACCCCAAGCTTAAGCTCAAGGTCTTTTTCAATTAATACTTTTGACGGTCTTTCAATGCTTTTTCAATTTGACGATTTGCATCTTTGGCCTTTAAATCTTGACGTTTATCGTAATTTTTCTTCCCTTTTGCAATACCAAATAATAATTTCGCATATCCATCTTTAATGTATAACTTTAATGGAATAAGTGAATAACCACCCATTTTTTGTGTTCCAATTAATTTTGCTATTTCACGTTTGTGTAATAATAGTTTTCTTGTACGTAATGGATCATGATTAAATCGATTTCCTTGTTCATAATGAGAAATGTGCATATTATGTACAAAAGCTTCATTACGATCAATACGAACAAATGAATCTCTTAAATTGACTTTACCGGCACGAATCGATTTGATTTCAGTTCCTTGCAGCACAATTCCCGCTTCAAATGTTTCTTCAATAAAATAATCATGTCCTGCTTTTTTATTTTGCGCAAGCGTTGATCCCACACCTTTTGGCATTCTTACACCACCTTTAAGCTCTCCAACTAATTTTCATCGTAAGTAATGTAATCTACAACATCAACTACATTCGAGTAATTTTCCATTAAAGCTTGAACCGTTTCAAAATAATCACGTTGATCAGATTCAACTAATGGAACTAATTGATAATTAACTGTTCCATTTTCAGCATAGTTATAGGTTGGCATTAATTGAGGTTGCGAAATTTCAATTTTCACTTCATCACCAATCGTTGTTTTAATAATATCAAACTTTAAAATTCCACCTACTAATTTAGCAAGTCCTGTTTGACCTGAAATAAAGTTACCTAATGAATACGCAACTAATGTTTCATTTCCATCACGTCCAACCAAGATATCAACAGGTTGTAAAACATGAGGATGTTCACCTAAAATAACATTTACACCTTGATCTGCTAGCCACTTGGCTTGTTCTAACTGTGTTTCATTTGGTGTATCTTGATATTCAGTACCCCAATGCATTGAAACCACGATAACATCTGCAACTTCTTTAGCTTTTTGAATATCTTGTTCCGCTTGTTCATAACTGAACTCATTAGCTAAATAAGGTTTATCTTCTGGAACCCTATATCCATTAAATCCGTAAGAATATGCTAGTAATGCTAATCTAATTCCATTTTGTTCAATCACAGGGATTTGATCACGTTTTTCTTGTGAATCAGTTGATCCAGCTGAAATAATTCCATTTAAGGTTTGCCAGTATGATTCAGCCAAAATCACGCCATTTTCTCCCTTATCTAATGTGTGATTATTAGCTCTTGAAAACATATTGAATCCAATGCCAACAAGATCTCGAACAATTTCATATGGACTATTAAAGTTTGGATATGAAGATAATCCAATCTCTATACCTCCAATATTTGACTCTTGATTTGCAAAAGCAAAGTCTGCTGGTTCAATATATGATTTTACATTTTCAAGTAATGGAGAAAAATCAAACAAATCTCCTTCTAATCTAAAATCATTAAATACAGTATCATGTAGTAAAATATCACCTACAGCAACCATAGAAGCTTTATAGACACGTATTTCGGGTCCTAAAGAAAAGCTAATATCAATACGCTGTTTAATAGGATCTGGTTCATAATAAACTGCAAATCCAGGCTTTACATCATTTGAGTACATTGAGTCATGATAATTGACTTCATTTGCTGTAATTAATCCCGTAGCAATCAATTCATCTAGGTAGGCTCTAATTTCTGTTTCTGTGTTTTTTGAGACATCTCTTCCTTTTGATATCGTTAATTTAACATCACAAGTCTCCTCATTTTCACATTTTTGTTGATCAACAACGATCCCATAATCCACTTCGTCTGAATAAATATAATCATAAATAATATTTATATCATTAGCAGCTTCATAATGTAAAACACGCTCAACATCCCATCCTTCCATATTAGGACGAACAAAAAATTGAGCTAAAACTAATAAACCAACCATGACGAATAGGAACAAAATGACATTGAACCACTTAATACCTTTTAACTTCTTCATCATGATTTACCTGCACCCTTTCACTAATTAGCCAAACTATTATTTATTAGATTTTTTTTGACTATTACTTTTTTGATTCGAAAAGTTTTTTGAACCTTTATTATTTTTTCTTTTTGGTTTCTTATTATCATTGAAACGATCAGATGATTTTTTATTACGATTATTTCTCGAATTTGATGATGAAGATGTTTTAGGTTTGCCATCTCTTCTTCGATCATTTGCTCCTGATGCACCTCGTGTATCAATACGTTTAAATGAACGTTTAGGACGGCTCTTACTCATACCAACTAATTGGAAGTCAATAGTTCTTTCCTCTTTACTTGCAGCTACTACAACAACTTTTACAACATCCCCAAGTTTGTACATGGTTTTCGTACGACGTCCAATTAATGCTAAATTATCTTCATCAAATTCATAATAATCATCTGTTAAATCATTTACATGAACTAGCCCTTCTACCGTATTTGGTAGTTCGACATACATTCCCCATTTCGTAACAGATGAAATAACACCTTCAAACTCTTCGTCAATAAATTGTGTCATATACTCTGCCTTTTTCATATCCTCCACTTCACGTTCTGCATCGATTGCATCACGCTCACGTTTTGAAGTTTGAAGACCAATTTCAGGCATAATAGTATTATAATATGTTAAAGTCTCATTTGATAAGTCCTGTTCGAACAAATATCGACGAATTAATCGATGAACAATTAAGTCCGGGTAACGACGAATCGGTGATGTAAAGTGAGTATAGAACTCTGCAGCCAATCCAAAATGTCCTAAACTTTCTTCACTATATTTTGCTTTTTGTAATGAACGAAGCATCATTGTATTAATTGCAGCATGCTCAGGTTTTCCTTGTACGGCTTCCGTAATCATTTGCAATGCTTTTGGATGAACATGTTCTCTTGTTCCTTTAATCTCATAACCTAAAGCACGAGCTAGCTTATAGAAACGCTCTAATTTTTCAGGTTTTGGATGTTCATGAACTCGATAAATAAATGGAACATCCATCCAATGGAAATGTTCAGCAACTGTTTCATTAGCTGCTAACATAAAATCTTCAATAATGCGCTCTGCGATCCCACGGTCACGAAGTTCAACACCTGTTGGAAAACCATACTCATCTACAATAATTTTTGCTTCATCTAAATCAAAATCAATTGATCCACGATCATGACGAGCTTTACGTAGAATTTGAGATAACTCATACATTAGATGGAAATTTGGTACTAACGCTTCATAACGATTTAAAACCTCTTGATCCTCACCCTGTAAAATCAAATTCACATTGTGATAAGTCATACGTTCTGTTGTATTAATTACAGAAGGGAAGATTTCATGGTTAACCACTTCACCTTTAGGTGAAATCTCCATTTCACAAGTAATCGTCAAACGATCAACTTGAGGATTTAATGAACAAATTCCATTTGATAAACGATGTGGAATCATTGGGATAACGCGGTCAACTAAATACACACTAGTCCCTCTAAAATACGCATCACGATCTAATGGAGACCCTTCGGTTACATAATACGAAACGTCTGCAATTGAAACACCTAATAAATAGTTTCCATTATCAAGCATTTTTACATGAACAGCGTCATCTAAGTCTTTAGCATCATCGCCATCAATTGTAACAATGGTTTCACCACGTAAATCACGACGACCTTTATAGCTGTCTGCATCTAATTCCGTAGGAATAGCAGCAGCTTGTTCTAATGCATCCTTTGAAAATTCAGGTACAATGTCATATTTATAAACAACAGATAAAATATCAATACCTGGATCGTTTTTATGTCCAAGAATTTCTAAAACTTCTGCTTTAACAACATTATTTTCTAAGTAGTCAACAATCTTAACACGGACTTTATGGTCGCGAACAGCCCCTTTACTTTTATTTTTAGGAATTGCTACAACAGCATGATAACGTGAGTTGTCTGGTTTAACATAACCTACTTGTTTAATTTCATAGTAAGTCCCAATAAACTCTTTCATTCCACGTTCTAAAACTTGAACGATTTCTCCTTCTAAACTATCACCTTTAGAAGATGGTAAGATTTTAACTAAAACCGTATCTTTATGTAAGGCTCCATTTAAATCTTCATTACGAATATAAACGTCATCCATATCATCTATTTCAACAAACCCAAATCCTTTTGGATGAATAGAAATAATTCCTTTATAAAAACCTAATTCACGTGCTAAATCATAACGATCATTTTTTGAACGTACGACAACCCCTTCATCTTCAAGGGCTACCATTAATTTAACGAATTCTTTAAAAGCTTCTGTTCCTTCAATTTGTAAATAATCTACTAACTCATCAATTGTCATTGCTTCATAATGACTTGATCCTAATAACTCTAATACTGTATTGCGCAAATAGCACACCTCCAACTCATAACTACTATTCTATCATACTCGGTTAAATATTTAACCATTTTTTAGAATCCGAGAATACAAAGTTCTCTTGTATTTGACCTATGTTTAGTTTGTACCAATATTATATAATTTATTGCTACTACGTATTTTGACATTAAAAAAACTCATATTCTTCGAATATGAGCTAGTATATTATTTCATAAAAATAATTAGTCCTAAAACGATAAAAATAATTGAACAAATATAAGTTGCACGAACAATATAAGCTTCTGCTCCACGTTCTTTTTGATTCTTGAATAACTCACTATTTCCACCTGTTAATGAATCGCTTAATCCCTGTTTAGAACTTTGTAATGCAACTAAGACAATTAGGATTACTGAAATAATCATAAATAATACGTCTACAACACCTAAACTAAACATCCTAAACCCTCCTTGTATATATCAAAACTGTATCACATCTATTATACAATTTCAACCATTATTTCAAGGATGTCGTAATATAGTAACAATAAACTAGAATAATCAAAACAGAAGGAATTGCGTATAAAAATTTATTTTTAATCTTAATACCAAATAACACAAAAGCTAATACAATAGATTCTGCCAAGCCAACAAAAACTAACAATGAATTGGAGATATCGGCAATTTCAAAGATATTACCCGAGAAATATAAAACATCTGTCAAAGCAATAATTCCAAAATTAAACAAGTTACTTCCAACAATATTCCCAACTGCAATATCATAGTTACGCATTCTAATTAAACTAATTAAACTAGTCATCTCAGGTAATGATGTTGCCACCCCTAAAAAGATTGCTCCCACAAAAGATGAACCAACACCAGTCTCCCTTGCAATGTTATCTGTCGTAATTGAAACTAATAAACTACTGATCACAATAACAATTGCAAAGAATACGAAGCGTAAAATTAAGTTAAGCATTGATTCTGATGGATTTGGCAAATCGCTACTTTGATTGTCGTTAGACTCTAAATTAGAAGCTAATTTTAAATTTAAATAATATAACACCGCAATAGAAATAGATGCTGTTCCAACATGTCCCACCTGTGTAATCGTTGGACTAAAAAACGTAAATAAAATAATAATATAAATACTACAGTTAATAACATTTGTCATCGTGTTAGAGCGTCCTATGTTATTAAATAACATGTGCTTAATAAAAACAATATTTCCAACCGCTAAAATAAAAACATTAAAAGCATTACTTCCAAGAATGTTTCCGAATGCTAAATCTGGGTTATTTAACATCATTGTTGATGAAATACTTGTAATCAATTCTGGTAAGGATGTAACCCCAGCTAATAAAATTCCTCCTATTAAAGCTCCCCCGAGTTTAGTTCTCTGATCAAGTTCATCTACACATTCTGAAATTTTAATTGATGAAAAGACGACTAAAAACGATAATCCCACATACTGCAATAATAACAATCCCATCTAACAACTCCTCCTACAATCATTACTTCATTATTTACATAAGGTAAAGTAGATTTCTTATCTATAAACTCTATGATTAACTAAACAATTATATGTAGAAAAGACATGATTTTTTGAAGTTTGATTATTTTTGCATATATAAGGCCCGAGACTCATTTATAATGGTGAAATATATTTTTGTTTTAATATAGAAAAGGTCATTCCATGATTATGAAATGACCTTTAAACTAATTCAATTCATTATTTTTTTTACTACGGTATTCAAAATAGACGTCTTTACTATAACGTAAGATAATTTTTATAATACCTGCAATCGGAATAATGAAAATCATCCCAATTACCCCAAAAATTTGTCCTCCAATAATAATAAGTGTTAACAAAATAATTGGATGAAAGTCTACTGCTTTAGAGAACACAAGTGGTTTAATAAAGTTTCCTTCAATAAAATTAAGTGCTAATACTCCGATAATGACATACACTGGCGTCCAAATCGAAACTGTTAAACCAAAAAGAGCAGCTGGAATCGTACCAATAATTTGTCCCACATAAGGAATAATATTTAAAAATCCAATTAAAACACCAAATACAACCGCGTTATCTAATCCAATTAAGGCAAAATAAATAGATGCAATTATCGATAAAGCAAGTGATACTGCTAATGTTCCTGACACATATCCCCTCACAACTTCTTCCGATTCTTTTAAAATATTAAAAAATTGAATATGACGGTGAGTTATTAAATAGTTTTTAATTCGATTACGCAGTTCATAGAAGTTATTTAAAATATAGTATAACAAAATAGGAACTAGGAATAACATCCCTATAATCATCGTAAAACTACTACTTGCACTTGATAACCAACTACCTGCTCGTGATAAAAATGATGAAAAAAGGGTAAAGAATTTTGAATTTTCACTAAACAGAGAACTAAAATCAAACTTATAAATATCAATATAATCTAGATTTAAATTAGAAATAAGAAGCTCCACTTTTTCAATCAACATTGGCATACTATTAAGTACTTCTTGAATATTAACAATTAAATACGGAATTAAGCTAAAGATAGCATAAAATAACCCACCGACAATTGAAACAAAGGTTACAAGTATCGCGTATGAACGTTTAAAATGTAAGCGACAGAAGAAATCGACTAATGGATTGAGTAAATATGCTAGAGAAATCGCAATAATAAATGGGCTAATAATTAAATTTAATGCTGAAATAACAGGTTTAATAATCGGAAAACATATTTTAATAACCTGAACCCCAACTAAGATCCCAATTAATAAGACAACTCGATTAATCAATTTAAAATTCAAAGTTTCTTCTGATTTTTTCATTTGTCTCATCCTTTCAATCATGTCATATATTTTTAACAATTTTAAACTGGTTAAACACTCTAGAACTGTATATTGAAATAAAAATTTCTTCCTATCAGTTGCGGATTGTTTTTCACACCAAATACTAGCGAACCTATATTATATAGATTAATTCCATCCTATGGTAATTTTTATTAAAGCAGTATTCTATTGTCTAAAGGTTAATTCACCAAAGGTGTAATAAAATCAAATGGAATCTCTCCCATTTAAAAGGTATCTTCTACTAATAGGTCGCATTTTTTCTAAGTATAGAAGACTTATATATAAGTATATTTTAGCATATTTTGTTAAATCGACAATTATTTTGAAAATGTTTTTTTGTCAAAAAAAGCCCATCTAGATTTAGTTACCTAAACCTAGATGGGCTTCAATATATGTGCATGATTAATTAGGTTATAAATCCCTAACTTAAAAACAATCGTGTGCGATTTAATTTAATAAATTAAATTATTTTTTTAAGTTATAGAAAGATTTAACTCCGTTGTAAACAGCTTGTTGTCCTAATTCATCTTCGATACGTAATAATTGGTTGTATTTTGCAATACGGTCTGTACGAGACATAGAACCTGTTTTGATTTGTCCAGCATTTGTAGCAACTGCGATGTCAGCGATTGTAGCATCTTCAGTTTCTCCTGAACGGTGAGATACAACTGCAGTGTATCCAGCTTTCTTAGCCATTTCGATAGCTTCGAAAGTTTCAGTTAATGTACCGATTTGGTTAACTTTGATTAAGATTGAGTTAGCCACGTTTTTCTCGATACCTTCAGCTAAACGCTCAGTGTTAGTTACGAAGAAATCGTCTCCAACTAATTGAACTTTATCTCCGATTTTTTTAGTTAAATAATCCCATCCAGCCCAGTCGTCTTGGTCTAAACCGTCTTCGATTGAGATGATTGGATATTTTTCACATAATTCAGCGTAGAAGTCACATAATTCTTCAGATGTGAATACTTTTCCACCTTCACCAGCTAAAACGTATTTTCCATCTTTGTAGAACTCAGAAGAAGCAACGTCCATAGCGATCATTACGTCTTTACCTGGAACATATCCAGCTTTTTCGATAGCTTCTAAGATAACTTTGATAGCAGCTTCGTTTGATTCTAAGTTTGGAGCGAATCCACCTTCATCTCCAACTGCTGTATTTAATCCCATACCGTGTAATACTGATTTTAATGCATGGAATACTTCAGCTCCCATACGGATAGCTTCTTTGAATGTTGGAGCTCCAACTGGCATGATCATGAATTCTTGGAAGTCGATGTTGTTGTCAGCGTGCTCTCCACCGTTGATGATGTTCATCATTGGAGTTGGTAATTCTTTAGAGTTGAATCCACCTAAGTAACGGTATAATGGTAATCCAACGAAATCAGCAGCAGCATGAGCAACAGCCATAGATACACCTAAGATTGCGTTAGCTCCTAATTTACCTTTGTTTTTAGTTCCGTCTAAAGCGATCATTAAACGGTCGATTCCACATTGGTCAGTAACATCCATACCAACTAATTCAGGTGCGATAATGTCGTTAACATTTTTAACAGCGTTTAAAACACCTTTTCCTAAGTAACGAGATTTATCTCCATCACGTAACTCAACAGCTTCGTAGATTCCTGTAGAAGCTCCAGATGGTACTAAAGCACGTCCGAATGATCCACTTTCAGTTGTAACTTCTACTTCAACAGTAGGATTTCCGCGAGAGTCTAATACTTCGCGAGCATAAACGTCAACAATATAAGGCATGTATGACAGCTCCTTTTTTTCTAATTTTTTCACACTTCTTATTATAATACATTTTTTTGGAGATTAAAGATATTTTTCTGTTGTAAACGCTATTTTTTGTAAATTAAAGCTCATACTAATGAAACAAAATAAGCTCTTACATCATATTATTCCTCAATATCTCAATTTTTTTCAATACAATCTCTAATATGACCAAAATTTCAATTATTATGAATCACTAATTAAGAAATTTGACAAAAAAAAATCTAGCTCTCAGCTAGATTATATATTTCAATCCATTTTGATGGTGCCGGGTGCGAGAATCGAACTCGCGGCTACGCATTACCATTGCGTTGTTTTACCACTAAACTAACCTGGCTTCCACTTTTATATAGTACCATAAATATCCACCATTTTCAAATATAAACGTTAAATTTACCTCTTTAATTCTTGAATAAGTCGATTTTTTTCTTTGTCTTATCATCCATACCTTTTATCTTTATTATGGAATTTTATATTACAAATAATCACACCTATTCCCTATAAATTAAACTTCAATCATATATTGAAAGTATATATGAATCCGATTATAAATATTATAATTTACCGAAAATAATACCACTTTTTTTACAAAAAGTAAAAGACATAACACCTTTTAGGCGCTATGTCTTTTTGAATATTATTTAATGATTGATTTTCCTGTCATTTCAACTGGTTGTTCAACACCTAATAATTGTAACATTGTTGGAGCTAAATCTCCTAAGTTACCTCCGTTACGTAACTCGATTCCTTCTTTAGTTACAATAACTGGAACTGGATTAGATGTGTGAGCTGTGTATGCTCCACCATTTTCATCTTCTAATTTTTCAGCATTTCCGTGGTCAGCTGTAATAATTGCAACTCCACCTTTAGCGATGATTGCATCCACAACTTTACCTAAGCACTCATCAACAGCTTCTAATGCTTTAACTGTCGCATCGAATACTCCAGTATGTCCAACCATGTCTGGGTTAGCGAAGTTTAAAATAATTGTATCATGAATATCTTTGTTAATTTCAGCTACACAAGCATCAGCTACTTCGTAAGCAGACATTTCTGGTTTTAAATCATAAGTTGCAACTTTTGGAGAGTTAATTAAAACTCGAGTTGCTCCTTCGATTTCTTTATCTACTCCACCATCGAAGAAGAATGTAACGTGAGCATATTTTTCAGTTTCAGCAATACGTAATTGTTTTAATCCATTTGCTGCAATAACATCTCCATAAGTATTAGCTAAGTCTTGTAATGGGAATACAACTGGCCCATTTACAGCACTTCCGTAAGACATCATTGAAATAAAGTATACATCTTTTGGCCCTTTTGATGAATCTAATGCTGGTTTACCTTCTTTTGCATAGTTTGCAACATTTTCTGGGTTAGATAACGCGATTGCGATTTGTTGTGCACGATCAGGACGGAAGTTGGCAAAAATGACTGTATCTCCATCTTGAATTAATCCATTTTCATCAACAACAAAAGGAGCAACGAATTCATCTAAAATATCATTTTTGTAAGAAGCCTCTACACCAGCTTTAGCTGATTCGAATTTTTCTCCAGTTCCTTGAGTCATAGCATCGTAAGCTAATTGTGTACGATCATAGTTTTTATCGCGGTCCATTGAGTAGTAACGTCCTGAAACAGTCGCAACTTTCCCCATTCCGATTTCAGCTAATTTTGCTTCTAATGCTTCAACATATTCTAATGCAGATTTAGGAGCTGTATCACGTCCATCTAAAAATGCATGAACATAAACTTCTTTTGCACCTTGAGCTTTTGCAGCTTCAACTAATGCATACATATGTTCATTATGTGAATGGATTCCACCAGGTGATAATAATCCCATTACGTGAATTTTTTTGTTATTCTCTAAAGCATGTTTAACACCTTCTGCAATTGTTGCATCAGTATTTAATTCACCATTTTTAACCGCTAAGTTAATACGAGTTAATGATTGGTAAACGATGCGTCCTGCACCTAAGTTTAAGTGTCCTACTTCTGAGTTCCCCATTTGTCCTTCTGGTAAACCAACTCCTAATCCAGAAGCTTCTAAAGTGTTATGAGGATATGTATGGAATAAACGATCTAAGTTTGGCATTTTAGCCGCTTTAACTGCATTCCCAGCAGTTTCATCACGTAAACCAAATCCGTCTAAAATGATTAATGCTACAGGTTTTTTAGTCATATTGTTTCCTCCTTAAATTATCTATCTATAGTATACTAAACTTTAATTTATAAGTACAAGATTATCAGAATGTAAGCGGTTGTTAATTTGTTTTCAATCCTCTTTATTATCTATCATTCATTTAAAATCATACTCAACTTAAATTTGATTTAACATAAAAAAACCTTATTTATGCCATATAGTCATAAATAAGGTTCACGTTTGTTCTACTATTTCAAAACGATAGATACTCATCATCTCGCTTTAATCTTGATTTTCTTCTAATAAACGTTTCTTTTGATTGTCACGAATTTCTTCAGCCATTTCAGCTAATTTACGCATACGATGATTAATCCCAGATTTCGTTAATTTAAATCCTCTTTCATTTGAAATATCGCTTAAATAATTCAAATTTTCTTCAGGAAATTCTAAACGCAATTTAGCTACATGTTGTAATCTCTCTGGTAATGAATCAATTCCATATACAAAATCAATTAATTCAATATTATCAATTTGACGTTGAGCCGCCGCAATCGTTTTAGTTTCATTTGCAATTTCACAATTATTCAAACGATTTTCTGAATTTCTAATATCCCTAAAGATACGAACATCTTCAAAATTCAAGACTGCATTATAAGCCTCAATCACTCTTAAAAAATCACTGATCTTCTCAGCTTCTTTAATATACATAATATATCCCTTTTTACGCTGTAAAACACGAGCATTTAAATTAAAAACATTAGCTAAATCTTTTAAATCTTCTGCTAGTTCTTGATCTAATGTAGAAATTTCAAAGTGATACGATGATGTTTCTGGATTATTAACTGATCCTCCCGCTAAAAAAGCACCACGCATATACGCACGTTTACAACAATCATATTCTACTAAATCTTTTGCAATTCCAAGAACAAATCCAACACTTTCAGACATAATCCCTAATTCTGTTGCAATATCTCTAGCATTTTTTTTAATTCGAATAATATAGACATTATTCTTTTTTAATTGCATTTTTTTTCGTGATAATAAATCGACCTCTGTATCAAAGAGCTGTTTAATTAACTGTAGCGTTCGTCTTGCAATTGCCGCATTCTCTGTTGCAAAGTCTAAAACTAATCCTTTATTCGATAAAGAAATCACACCATTCATTCGAATTAAAGCAGACAATTCGGCTTTTGCACAACAATCATCTGACTGAATTTGAACTAACTCTTTTTTTGTTTCAGAAGCGAATGACATAATAATCACCCCTCCCTTTGTTCTTCGATGTCTAATAATAATGAGAAAATAGTTGCTGCTACTTTCTTAGTATTATGGCGCACTTCTCCTACGTTATTATAAGAAACTAATCGGCTCTTAATAACATCTATATTCATGTTTTCTAATACCTCTTCGTCAATGACAACCATATCAGAATTTTGATGTGTATAGCGTTCATAAGTACTATCGTCAACACTTTCATCATTTACAATAATCTTATCGATAATATGACATCCTACATGTTCTTCAATAACACGAACATGATCAGAAGCCGTCATACCTGTTGTTTCCCCTGGCTGGGTCATAATATTACAACAATAGACACACTGAGCTTCCGTTTTAACAACTGCATCAGCTATTTGTTTTAACAAAAGGTTAGGAATAATACTTGTATACAAACTTCCAGGGCCTAAAAGAACTAAGTCTGCCTCCATGATAGCTTCAACAGCTTCATCTAGTGCTGGCTCATCTGGATTTGTATAATAGACACGTTTAATTTTCTTATCTTCAACAGGAATGAGTGATTCGCCTTGAATGATTGTACCATCATCATACTCAGCACACAAGCATAACGGGGTGTTACTTACTGGTAATACTGTTCCTCGAACTTTTAAAACTTCACTTAACTTTTGAACCGCTGATGCAAAATCCCCTGTGATATTTGTCATTGCAGCAATTAAAAGATTTCCTGTTGGATGACCTGCTAATTCTGTTTCACCTTTAAAACGATATTGAAATAGTTCTTGCACTAGTGGTTCTACTTCCGATAATGCCACTAGAACATTTCGAATATCTCCTGGTGGTGGAACATCAAAATCACTTCTTAAACTTCCAGAGCTTCCTCCATCATCGGCAACTGTTACAATCGCTGTAATATCGATTGGATAACGCTTTAATCCTCTTAATATTGTAGATAACCCGGTTCCACCCCCGATTACCGCTACCCTTAAATCATACTCTGCCATTATTTTAGGCCCCCTTATTTTTTATGTGCTCGGTGGATATCACGGTGTTTTGAATTGGTTTTATAATCATTTTCAAAAGCGTGCGCCAAGTATTCAGCAATTGCAACTGAACGGTGTTGACCTCCAGTACATCCAATCCCAATGATCACTTGTGATTTTCCTTCAGCCTTATATTTAGGAATTAAAAATTGTAATAAATCTACTAATTTAGCTAAGAAGGTTGTTGTCTCCTCAAAACTCATCACATACTCATAAACTCCATCATCAAGTCCTGTTTGTGGACGTAATGTTTCAATGTAAAATGGATTTGGCAAAAAACGTACATCAAACATAATATCTGTATCAATCGGTGTTCCATGTTTAAATCCAAATGACATGAATGTGACGCTAAAATAATCTGAATCCAAATCCCCAAACTTTGTAATAATCTGCTGTTTTAAATCTTTAGCAGCTAGACCCGTTGTATCAATTGTAACATCTGAAATATCTCGAATTGGCTTTAACAACTCTCGCTCTTTATCAATTCCATCTAATAAATTTGTATCTCGTGATAATGGGTGTGTTCTTCGAGTTTCTTTATAGCGTTTTACTAATGTTGCATCATCTGCATCTAAGTATAAAACATGGACATTAACAAAATGACTATCTTGTAAGAAATAAAGCATCTCGTCAATTGAGTTAAAATCAAGTGATCTTAAGTCAATCACAACGGCTAAATTTACTGATTGCTCACTCGTACCCAAAATTAAATCTGTTAATTTAGGCAATAAAATAGGTGGAAAATTATCAATACAATGATATCCTACGTCCTCTAGACTATTCAGTACGACACTTTTTCCTGCTCCACTCATTCCCGTGACAATTAATAAGTTAATCTTTTTCACTATGACACCCTTCTTTCACTCTATTATCACTTTTTAATATTATTCATCTGTATTTTGAATCAGTTCAATTAACTCATATGTTGGTGTATAAATTTGAGTTGAAACGATAGGCAGATCTGACTCTAATAATTTCTTAATAATAAAACGATCACCTTCAAACATCGGTAATTCATCAACTTCTTTAAGGGAATGCCACGCTAATGAACCTTCACGGTTTTCCTCAATTAATTCACCAGTTGAATCCGTTGCTTTAACGGTATATAACATCCACTCTTTTTTTTCTAATTCTTCTTCAACTACAACCGTTGTAATAGCACCTAATTTTGCGTGCTTCAATTGTAGGCCTGTTTCTTCATAAAACTCACGTAGCCCAGTTTGAATAATATTCTCCCCAAACTCAGCTTTCCCACCTGGTAAAAACCATTTTTGGCGACTAGGTTTAAACAAAAGAAGAATTTGATCATCTTGCACTAATAAACTATGAACAACTCTCATTCGTTAGCCTCCTTCATTACTCCTTATTATATCATATAAATAGCAAAATAGAAAAAACTGACTAACATCGTCAATTTTTAAATTCCAATAATCAGTATATGGAAAGTCAATCCGATGAGAACTCCAAAAAAGTAAAGTAATCCAATAATCACTAAATTTTCTTTAAGTAACTTATTCATTTTAAATAAGGTTAACAATCCTGCCCCCACACCTGTACAAAGTCCTGCTAACAAAGAACCAAAGGTAATCATGCCTTTTAAATAAAGATCAGTTAATAAAACAGATGCTGCACAGTTAGGAATTAATCCGATGAGCGCTGCTAAAAAAGGTTGTCTATAAGAGGTTTTCATTAATACCCGTGCCAATGTGTCTTCTCCAATCCAGGAAATAACCAAGTTAATCAAAAACGTCATGATAAATAAAAAGACTAGCACCTTCACTGAACGTTCAAATGCCTCTATAAAAATTGATTTCTCCTTTTGATACTCGTATCTAGAAACTGTGGATAATTCTGATCTTTCTCCTCTCCATAATAAATCAATTAGAATTCCAACAAAACTTGCATAAATCACTTTTATTATGACTAATAACGCAATCATTTTCCACTGATTAACATGAGTAAACATCAATGGAATCGCCTCATCCGATGTGGCGATAAAAACTGCTAGCAAAGTTCCTAATGTAATCACACGTCCTGAGTATAAAGACGATGCTGCAATCGATGCCCCACACTGTGGAATACATCCACTTAAAGCTCCAGCGATTGGACCTAATTCTTTCTTTGCACATAAATTTATTTGCTTATGTTCCACCCATTCAAATATAGCGTACACTATATACAAAAGTGGCCAAACTTTAGCCGTATCCAAGAAAGCATCCATAAGTAAATCCATCTCTCTCATCCTTTCAATTGCATAAAAAAAGAAAACTTAATTAAAGTTTTCTTTTTAAATATATTAAACGAAACGAGAGTTCATTCGTTAATTAACGTAAATTTGTTTCAATGTATTTAAAGGCAGATTGTGCAGCGATTGCTCCATCGTTAACTGCTGTGACAACTTGGCGTAATTCTTTACTAATAACATCTCCCGCTGCAAAGACACCTGGAATCTTCGTCATCATGGCGTGATCAACGACTACATACCCTGATTCATCTGTAATTCCTAGATCTTTTACCATCTCCGTAATTGGATCTAATCCGATATAGATGAATGCTCCCGCTGCCTCAACTGTTGATACTTCACCTGTTTTCACATTTTTAACTTTTACGGCACCTAATTTTCCATCAGCTTCTTCAAATGATTCTACTGTTGAATCCCAAACAAATTCGATTTTTTCATCAGCAAAAGCACGTTGCTGAAGAATTTTTTGAGCACGTAATTCATCACGACGATGAATAACCGTTACTTTCTCAACTAATCCAGCTAAATAGATAGCTTCTTCGATTGCAGAATCTCCACCACCGATAACTGCAACTTTTTTCCCTTTAAAGAATGCTCCATCACAAACAGCACACCATGAAATTCCACGTCCTGATAATTGTTGTTCACCTGGTACATTTAATAAACGGTGTTTGGTTCCTGTTGCTACGATAATTGTTTTAGCGTAAACTTTATGATCTCCACAATCGATAACTTTTGTTCCATCCTCCGCAATTGTTACATTTTCAACGTAACCATATGCATATTCAGCTCCTGCTGCTTGAGAATGTTCAAACATTTTCATTGATAAATCAGGCCCAGAAATCTTTTCAAATCCTGTATAATTTTCAATTTCGAATGTATTAACCATTTGTCCACCTGGAGCTCCGCGTTCGATCATAACAACAGAAAGACTCGCACGTGCTGCATAAATTGCAGCTGTCATTCCAGCAGGCCCTGCTCCGATAATCGCAACATCATATACTTTTTCCATTATTGAACACCTTCCTTTTTAATAATTTCTACTAGTTCATCAGCAGTATTAATTATATAAGTCGGATTAAACCCTCGCAAATAATCTGCACCTTTTAATGCCCAACCGACTGCAATACTTTTGACTGATGCATGATTTGCACACTCAATATCGTGTGAATTGTCACCCACCATTATAACTTCATCTTTTAAAAGATTTAGCTTTTTTAATGCTAATTCAATCGGTTCTTGATGGGGTTTAGGTTGCGTGACTTCATCTGATGAAATAATATAATCAAAATAATCTAAAATATTTGTATGTTTCATTGCCTTTAACGTCATATCACGTTTTTTAGATGTGACGATGACTAATCTTAATCCTAAAGCTTTTAAAGCTTTAAGCATTTCTTCGATTCCAGGATAGATTTTAATTAATCCATCATGATTTAACACATAATGATGACGATACATCTCAACCATTTCCGAAATGTTTTGTGGATAATATTTCATCGCTGTTTGTTCGAGTGTTGGACCAATACAGTCGATAATTTCTTCATATGTGAATTCACGGTTCGGATAATAGTATTTAAATGTGTCTGTAAATGATTTAATGATTAAATCATTTGTATTTAATAGAGTTCCATCTAAATCAAATAATACAGCTTTAATCATGAGTCTAGACTCCTTTTAGTTTTTTAAATAGAAACTACGATATGTGACCAAATTCTTTTTCATTACACGTCTTGCAACAACAACAATTAAAACAGCTATAACTGTGATGATTGAAATAAATTGAGCCATACGAATCGTATCCGTTAACATCAAACTATCCGTTCTCATTCCTTCAACAAAGTAACGACCAATTGAATACCAAATAGCATAAAAGGCTGCAATTTCTCCAACTAATAATTTACTTAGTTTTCGTAAGATAAAGATTGCAATTAAAAATCCAATCACATTCCAAAGTGATTCATATAGGAAAGTTGGATGATAATATGCCCCGTTAATATACATATTATTGATCACAAAATCTGGGATGAATAATGAATGCAAAAATTCTCGTTGAGCATCAAGTGTTGCACCTGGAACAACTCCACCATGCGCCTCTTGATTCATAAAATTCCCCCAACGTCCAATCGCTTGAGCAATAAAGAAACTGACAGCTGCAATATCTGTGATAAGCCACAGTGAAATATTTTTTCGTTTACAGAAGAAGTATCCAAAAATAACAGATGCTATAATTGCACCATGAATTGCAATCCCTCCCTGCCAAATTTTAATAATATCCTCAGGATGGACAGAGTAATAATCCCAAGAAAAAGCGACGTAATAAATACGAGCTCCAATAATAGCGATTGGTAAGCCAAATGTCACTAAATCATAAAAAAATTCTGGTTTAATCCCCATACGTTTCCCTTCACGAATGGCAAGATAAAGTCCGATTGCGACCCCTGACATAATCAAAACTGCATACCAATAAATAGTAATGGGCCCCAATTGTAAAAATACACGATTTAACGGTTCAATTGCTGAGTGATCCATATTATCCTCCTTATTACATGAAAAGTGAGGCTGCACGTCCTCACCTCTAAATCATTTATTGATTATTTTTATTTTGGATATAGCTATTTAATTGATTTGTGAAAGCTTCTGCTGCGTTATACCCCATAACTTTTAATCGATGGTTCATCGCAGCTACTTCAATTAAAGAGGCAATACTACGTCCTGGACGAACAGGAATTGTAATTTTCGTAATGTCTGTATTGAATAATCGAGTCGTTTCATCTGATAATCCAATTCGATTATAAATTTTTTCATTATTCCAATCTTCTAATTCGATCATTAATGTCACGCGTTTTTTATGACGATACGCACGGGCACCAAACATTTCAACCACGTTGATAATCCCAATCCCACGAACTTCAATAAATTGTTGTAATAATTCTGGCGCTCGTCCTACAACTAATCCTAGTTCTTTTTCATAAAAATCTACTCGATCATCGGCAATCAATTGATGACCACGGTGAATTAATTCTAAAGCTGTCTCACTTTTCCCGATACTACTTTTTCCGGTAATTAAAACTCCAATCCCATTGACGTCAACAAGTACCCCATGTACTGATTCAATTGGAGATAAAGCTTCCTCTAAATAATTTGAAATTGATGTAAATAAAACAGTTGTTTCTTTTTGACTTCTTAACATCGGCACTTGCGTTTCATTTGCTAACTCCATCATTTCTTCTGGAATTTCAAAGTTTTTAGAGAAAATAATAACTGGGGTATCTTCTGTGAATAAAACACGAGCTCTTTCTTTTCGAGTTTGTGAATCTAATGTTTGAAGATATAACCATTCTTTTGTTCCAATAATTTGAACACGGCGTTTTGCACTGTCTCTAAAATATTCTATAACACCCGCAAGCTCCATTCCAGGACGTGAAATCATTTGTTCTGTAATTTTACGATCTAATGAAATCTCTTTCGTGATTACTTCTAATTTTAATTCTTGAACTAAATCTGCAACTGTTACGACATTCATCCTATCACCACCAAATAATTTTAATGAATTTTATTCATCTTTATGAGCTATCGTTTAGAAAACGACTTATCTTTAGTTTTGATTACAATTTCACTTTTATTGTATCTTCTTTTAAAAAGTAATGGTTAATTGCCATCCTTAATAATGAAATGAAAATAGAAGCTAATACAGCAACACCAAATGATGTAATCTCAAAACTTGGTCCCATTAAATAATCAGCTATAACCAACAGAAATCCATTAACAAAAACATAGAATAATCCAAAAGTCATAATGGTTAATGGGAGCGTTAAAAGGACTAAGATAGGTTTTAAGATTATATTTAAGATAGACATTATAATGGCTGCGTTACAGGCATCTAAAAAGCTACCTAAATAAAATCCACCTAACCATCCACTTGTCACCATTAAAACAATCGTATAAATCATTAAATTAATTAAAATAGACTTTAAATCAAAGCACCCAACTTGTTTTGAATATATGACTTCGGTACCTGAACGATTTTTACCCGATTGTTTTTTTTCATTTTTAGCATCCCCATTTAAGAGATTTTCAATTACTTTATTTTCATCAATAACTTCTCGATCAGACTGATTAAGATTTTCTTTCCGATTCATTCTACTCCCTCCAAAGTCTAGTCAATATTATTGTATCATAACTCAAACGTATCACAACACTTTTAGCAATTCATGTCAATTTGTTTCTAGGGCTTTTAATATAATAAAAAAGCCTTCTAGCTTTAACAATCATGTTAAATCTAGAAGACTCTTGAATATTTACGCGTCACGTTATGACCATTTTAATGCTTCAGCTAATGACCTTGATATTGATTGTCGTAAGAACTTTCACTAACTGTCCATCCCTCTACAAGCAATTAAAATTGTTAAGTGGCTATAACGCCTCGTAAATGAAAGATTACCAGCCCAATCTGAGGACTTTAGTTTGTTTGTATTTGCGGCCAAAATCCCATGCGTTGGTATTGACCAATAAATCTAAATCATTTCCAGTGATAGCACTTCCTCGGTCAAGAACGATTGCTTTTCCGATTCCATCAATGTCAACAATTGTTCCACAAGGATAATCTTTCCCTGCGGCTACGATACGAAGTTGTCCGTATTCACTATCATTATAGTAAATCGTATTACTAACATCCGTATACGGCTTACATGCTACTCGTGAACCTCCACCAGCACTTTGAACATCATATGCTGTCATATTGGCAACAAATGAAGTAATGGCTCCAGTTCCAACAGCAATTGTGCGTGGTTGACCTTCATCAACTACATTAGTCGCTACTTTAGTTTGTTCAACGTGATCTCCGTTTTTATAAACTTTTTCGTAGACGTGCTCAACTACTTTTGGACTTCCTTCATTCCAAACTTCCTGTTCATTACTAGGAAGTTCATCCGTGTAAACATATTCAGTATCTAAATTTATTTCTTCATAAACAGATTCATACTCTTTTTCAACACGGGTAATTTCAATTTCCATATCACCTTCTACATGAGAAGTTCTGGCAACTGAAATTTCATCATTTGTACTTAGCTCGATACTACGAGCTTTTAATACATCATCGACAGTCGGTTCCGTTGTCATAACAAGAGTTTTAATTCCCCCATCGTTAATTACGACAGGTTGTGCTCTTGTAATATCAATTTCCATACCATCATAAACGCGATCATCAAAACTCACGTTCATATCATCAAAATTTCCAACTCTGATTTTTTGTTCCTTTAAGAACTCATCCACGGTTTGCTGATATGTTGTGAATGTACTTAGCTCTCCATTATCATTGATGTTTACTTCCTTCAAGTTGGATTGCATGACGGCGTAGATACCAACCACTATTACGCATAAAGCTGTAATAAATGCAATTAGGTCTCGTTTCATCTCATGCGCCTGTTGCCTAAAACACTATAGTGAATAATCATTCACCAAGCTCATTTTAGCAACAGTTCACCTCCTTCTTTACGTCCGATAAACAAGCAAGTAATCTTTCTAGCGTGAGCTTACGACTCGCCTATCATAGCACGAGGTCAAAAAAAAGGTCAACACTATCACCGCTTCTAATTCTTGTTTAATACATTTTTTATACAAAAAGAACATAAAAGTATAGTGATTCGGACACATTTCGTTCGTTTTTCGATGATTTTCCTGATTTTTCTAGAACACTTTGTCTGAAATGCGCATTATCGACCGTTTTAAGATGAATTAAAAAAACAAAGAGAGCCTCTTCCTTAAGAAAAAGCTCTCTTTTATTTTCTATCTATTTTGTCTTAGACGATCTCGCTCTAAAACTTTTTTCAAATACTTACCGGTATAAGACCCCTCTACATTAGCAACTTCTTCTGGCGTTCCTTTAGCAACAATCGTTCCTCCACGATTACCACCTTCAGGACCTAAATCAATAATATAATCTGCCATCTTAATCACATCTAAATTATGTTCAATAATAACAATAGTAGCTCCTTCATCAACCATTCTCTCAAGAACCTTTAATAATCGTCTGACATCATCTACATGTAATCCGGTTGTTGGTTCATCCAATATATATACCGTTTTATCTGTTATACGACGATGAAGCTCTGATGCTAATTTAACACGTTGTGCTTCTCCTCCTGATAAAGTAGAGGCTGGTTGTCCTAATTGTAAATATCCTAATCCAACATCGCATAAGGTTTTCAATTTACGAGCAATTTTGGGATGATGTTCAAAGAAATGATACGCATCTTCGACTGTCATCTCTAAAACATCGGCAATATTTTTCCCTCGATACGTGACACTCAAAGTTTCACGATTATATCGTTTACCATGACAAACTTCACAAGGAACATAAACATCTGGCAAGAAGTGCATCTCAATTTTTAGTAAACCATCGCCACGACAGGCTTCACAACGGCCACCTTTCACATTAAAAGAGAAACGTCCTTTTTGATAACCTCGAACTTTTGCTTCATTTGTTGCCGCAAATAAATCTCGAATATCATCAAACACACCCGTATACGTTGCTGGATTAGAACGTGGCGTTCTCCCAATAGGAGATTGATCAATATCAATAATTTTTTCAATAAATTCGAGTCCTTTTATCTCTTTATGAGCGCCAGGCTTATCTTTCATACGATATAATTTTGTCGCAATTGATTTATATAAGATATCATTAATTAACGTTGATTTCCCCGACCCTGATACTCCAGTTACAACATTCATAACACCCATTGGAATTGAAAGGTTAATATTTTTTAAATTATTTTCAGAAGCACCTTTGACTTCAATAAAATTCCCATTTCCTTTTCGACGTTCTTTTGGAAGGAAAATCTGTTTCTTTCCACTTAAGTATTGTCCTGTAATAGATTTATCATTCTTCATCACTTCATCAGGGGTACCTGCGGCTACAATCTCTCCACCATGAATCCCTGCACCAGGACCAATATCGATTAAATAATCGCATGCCATCATTGTATCTTCGTCATGTTCAACCACAATTAACGTATTTCCCAAATCTCGCATCGATTTTAATGTTTCAATTAAACGGTCATTATCACGCTGATGTAATCCGATTGAAGGTTCATCTAACACGTATAAAACACCTGATAAACGTGAACCAATTTGCGTTGCCAAACGAATACGTTGTGCTTCTCCTCCTGATAATGATCCTGCTGAACGACTTAATGTTAAATAATCTAATCCAACATTAACTAAAAAGCTTAATCGTTCTGTAATCTCTTTCAAAATTAAATTTGCAATTAATCTATCTTTATCATTTAAATTTAAGTTTTCAATAAAATCTAATGCTTCTTGAATTGAAAGATCAGTAAAATCATTAATATTTTTTCCATCAATTAAAACAGATAAAGCTTGCTGCGATAAACGTTTACCCTGACACTTTTTACATTTTAATTCAGACATAAAGCCTTCAATCCATTCGCGCATAAATGATGAATTAGTTTCCATATAGCGACGTTCTAGATTATTAACAACACCTTCATAAGTATCAAATTTTTCTTGCTTTATCCCACTCTCAGATTCTAATAAAAAATGAATCGGTTCTGTCGTTCCATATAAAATAATTTGTTTTTCTTTATCTGTTAACTCTTCGAATGGTTTATCCAAATCAATTCCATAATGGCGACAAACGTTATCTAGCATTTTACGGGCATAATTTTCTTCCTTTTCCCATCCTCGAATAGCACCTTGTGCGATTGATAATTTTGGATCTGGAATTAATAAGTCCACATCAATTTTTTTCTGAACACCAAGACCACTACATTCTGGACATGCTCCAAATGGGGAGTTAAATGAAAACATACGAGGCTCTAATTCACCAACAGAGAAATCACAATAAGGACAAGAAAAGTGTTCACTAAATACTAACTCTTCTTCTCCTATCACATCGATTAATACTTTTCCTGCTCCAAGTTTTAAAGCAGTCTCTAATGAATCTGCCAAACGAGCACTTGAATCTGGTTTTATTGCAATACGATCAACAACGACTTCAATTGTGTGCTTTTTATTTTTATTTAACTCGATTTCATCATCTAAATCTCTCATTTCACCATCAACACGGACGCGAACATAACCATCTTTTTTTAACTGTTCAAACACTTTAACATGTGTTCCTTTTTTACCTACAATCATGGGAGCTAAAATTTGCATTCTTGTACGTTCTGGGTATTCATATAGACGATCAACCATTTGTTCAACTGATTGAGCTTTAATTTCTACACCATGAACGGGACACACAGGTTTTCCAATACGAGCAAATAGTAGGCGCAAATAATCATAAATTTCTGTAACTGTTCCTACTGTTGAACGAGGATTACGATTTGTTGTTTTTTGATCAATCGAAATAGCTGGAGATAATCCCTCAATAGAGTCTACATCTGGCTTTTCCATATTGCCTAAAAACTGACGGGCATAAGCCGATAAACTTTCCACATATCGGCGTTGACCTTCTGCGTAAATCGTTTCAAAGGCAAGTGATGATTTACCAGAACCTGATAAACCAGTTAAAACAACTAACTGATTACGTGGAATTTCAACATCTATATTTTTCAAGTTTTGTTCTCTAGCACCTTTTACGATAATTTTATCATTCATGATGAGATTCACCTCATTCTTTCTATATCTAAACAAAAATGTTTTTCATAATTTTTAAAACCATATTCAGCATTTAATCTTCGATAATGATTGGAATTTTTGATAAAGGTAAAAACAGTGTAAATGTTGAACCAACATTCACTTTACTCTCTACAATCAGATTCCCTCCCATTACTTCAGCTAATCGTTTTGAAATACTTAATCCAAGCCCTGTACCACCAAACTGTCTAGAAATAGAGTTATTTTCTTGTGTAAAGGAATCAAAAATAGAATTTAACTTATTTTCAGCAATTCCTTTCCCAGTATCTTTAACTCGTATACTCAAGTAAACTTCATTTTCTGTTTGATAATCTAAATCAAAACTAACTTCTATTTTGCCATGCTCTGTGAATTTTAAAGCATTTGACATCAAATTAATAATAATTTGTTTAATCCTTGCTTCATCACCATATAAAACAGAAGGAATTTGTTCATCGATATTTACGACATAATCAAGACTTTTCTTACTCGTATTAATAATAAATAATTCTTCAATCACATGTGCCGTGTGGAATAAGTCGATTGTATCAATTTCTAATTTCACCTTTCCATCCTCTATTACAGAGAAGTCTAATAATTCATCGACTTGTTTTAATAATAAATCACTTGAATGATCAATTATTTCAATTTGTCTTAACTGTTTTGGATTATCAATACTTAATTTTAATAACTGAATATATCCTTTTATCGCATTTAATGGTGTTTTCAATTCATGTGATACTTTTGCTAAGAAATGTGTCTTAGCCTGATTAGCAACTAATGCTTTTTTCCAAGCATACTCAAGTTCCTGACTTTGATTATCTTTTACGGCTAATAAACGTTCATTCTCTAAATAAGCATTTCTAATTCTTACAAATGAAAAACGCCAACTCGAGTTAATACCAGGTGGAATTGTATAATCTCCTTCTCCACATCGTCTTACATAGTCAACTAATAAATAACAAGGTCTAATGATCACGATAAAAAGTAAATAGGATACAAATAAGAATGAAATAATCAATAAAATAGTACTAAACTCAAATAAACTAATCGTTTGACTTAATACCATTTCCTGTAGTTCAGCTGTTGAATAAAAATGAACCATTTTAACAATTTCATCTGCTGGACTAAAGCGACTCACATAATACCCCTTATTTGTTAACTCTCTGATAACTAGCTCGATATTATCGGTAGATAACTCTTCAACCATCTCTAAATCAGCACTATCACTTTGAATATAAACATTATTTCCGATGTAATAAATAATATTATCCATTGTCGAAATTAGCGGAATATCTACATAATGAGCCAAATACTCTAACATGATATATCCAATAGGATTTCCCTTGTAGTGGATTTCTTTATAAGTCCTTCCAAGACGTTGATTATCCTTGTCAATCTCTAATATAGTCACACCATTTGTCAACTCTATTTTATCTATATAATCAATCGTCTTTAACTCATCTTCTAATTGATATGAATTAGAATAAGGTACTAATTCAAAATCGCAAAGATTATATTGTTCCATATACATTTCCTGTAAATCTGACAAAATAATATCCAACTGTTTAAAGGTTTGGAGATAAGCTAATCTTAACACGTTATCGTCTGTTAAAATTTTTGTATTAGATTCTTCTATTTCTTGCAAGATCATATTAATCTGATAATCTGGCAAAGTTTGATATACCTGATACGAACTCTCATAAAACCCCTCAATTACACTTCCAACTGACAATGTTAAATTCGTATATTTGGTTAAGGTATCATTAATTTCCTCACCAATAGTATTTAAGTTACGATCGATTTCTAATAATTTCTGTGAATAACTTTTTTCATAATTTAAATAAAAATTGACACAAAAAGCACAAACTACGACGACGAACAAAGCCCAAAAAGTCATAGTCAAGCGCCAAATTAATCGTTTCATTTCATCCCTCTATTTCATTTACTCAATCTCTCTAATAGAAATAAAAATAAAATTCTCATTTTATGAATTAGTATACATTCTTCTGTTAGATCTTCTTACTCCCAATTAATTAAATTTACGTCTATATCTTTTTCATTAGCATTACGGGTTAAAATTCCGAAAATTTCTTCAGTTGAACGCACTACGACTGTAATATCATAATAATTAGAGAATGTCTCATTCATTAACTGTGCTAACAACTGATGGAATGATAGCTTTTCAGCTAATCCATAAAAATCAATATTGACAGTAATCTCTAAATTATCTAGCTTATTATCAACATAATGAGCGACTCCGATTACTCCATAATAGTGAGGATAATATTCTTTGATTGTATCTTTGAACTTGACAAACTGTTCAGATAATTCATAATCAATTTCTTGAATTTTACTATCTGGTAATAAATAGTATTGTTCATTAACACTATCCCAGTTTTTAATTTTACTTGAGCCTGATGAAACTAATGTTTTAGCTACCATACGCCCTGGAACGACTGCACTTTGTTCTTGTAGAACATACAATCCGACCATGATATCAACATTTTCAAAACCTTCTTGAGTTCTCAAAATATCAATGGCATGTTGAGCAATCTCTTTTCCTTTTGCAATTAGTTCTTCTTCTTCTAGGACAACGGTTTGTGTATATCCTAATTCTTCATTTTTCCATGTTTGATAAGGATTTAACGCCAGTCCAATTGAAACACCTTTTAACGTTGTTTGATCACCCTCGAGTACAACATAATCTTGTTCTAGTAAATATGATAAATAAACAGGATTTATGGTCAGACCATTAATTTCAATTGTCTCATCAGTTGAAGGATTTAAGCCTAAATCAACATATTCATCATCTTCAGCTAACGCTTGCTCTAACTCTGCTTGCGTTTTTTTCTTTGCTAACATTTGTTTCACAACAGGTTTTGTTAAATACTGTCCCTCTTGGAAATAAACTTCATTCGTATTGAAATAAGACTGAGAATAACGCATTAACGAAAGCTCCATCTCTTCAATATCATATTTATTAGCTAAATAAGAGTAAACTAATCCACGAGTTGGACTTGAAACATATGGAATAATCGTACGATAGTACTGTTCTGTCGCATCATTAGATAATGTTTGTTTGGTTGGAGCCACTTGCGAAATATTCTCCTCTTGTACTGCTGGAACTGGAGGTTTTGAACAGGCAACTAATAGTATACTAAGTACAAAAACACTTAAAAATCTTAAATAAATTTTTTTCATTTTTAGCCCCTCCTACTCATTCATCATCGATAAAAACGTTGCTTCATCTAATACTGTCACGCCTAATTGCTGCGCTTTGGTTAATTTAGAACCACTTTTTGCTCCAGCGATTAAATAGTCTGTATTAGAACTAATACTTCCTGAAACTTTCGCCCCAAGCGATTCTAATTTAATGCCTGCTTCTTTTCTCGATAACGTTTCAAGTGTTCCAGTTAATACGACTGTTTTCCCAAAGAATACGTGCTCTGTATTAGCATCAGCTAAACGGGCCCCTTTATATGACATATTTAATCCTAGTTCTTTTAACTGATCAATTAATTCAACATTAGCCGTTTGAGAGAAATAATGAACGATACTATTTGCAATAACATCTCCGACCTCTGCTACTACTTTAAAGTCATCAAATTTTGCATCCATTAACGAATCCATATTTTCAAACTGAGTTGCTAGAACCTTAGCTGTCTTACTTCCAACATGACGAATTCCAAGTCCAAATAATAATTTCTCTAAACTATTTTCTTTACTTGCTTCAATTGCATTTAATAGATTCGTTGCTTTTTTATCTCCCATACGTTCAAGAGGCAATAATTGCTCTTTTGTTAGGCGATAAATGTCTGCAACATTTTCAATTAATTTATGTTCAAATAACTGCTCGACTACTTTGATTCCAAGTCCATCAATATTCATCGCATCACGAGAAACAAAATGACTTAAACTTTCAACAATTCGCGCAGGACAATCAATATTTAAACAATAATAATCGGCTTCACCTGCTTCACGAACTAATTCACTAGAACAACGTGGACAAGTTGAAATCATTTCAAATGGTATTTCATCGCCATTACGCGCATCAATGACTGGCTTTACAACCTCAGGAATAATTTCTCCTGCTTTTCGAATAATGACACGGTCATTAATACGTATATCTCGTGATGTCACATAATCTTCATTATGTAACGTTGCACGAGAAACTCGAGTTCCCGCTACACGAACCGGTTCTAACACAGCATTAGGCGTTACCATTCCTGTACGACCAACCGTAAATATAATATCCGTTAAAATGGTTTCAACTTCTTCAGCTGGGAACTTATAGGCAATCGCCCAACGTGGACTCTTCACTGTGTTTCCTAACTTATCTTGTTCCTGTAATTGATTCACTTTAATTACAATTCCATCAATTTCATATGGTAAATCAAAACGCGCATTTGTCCAACGGTTAATGTACTCTAAGACTTCATCAATATTTTCGCAGACTTGACGATTTGGATTTACATTAAAACCAAGTTCAGAAATTTTTTGTAAGCTCTCCTCATGTGTTGTACAACCTAAATCAGCCGCACTCGGAACCGCGTAACAAAACATTGCTAAGTTTCGTTTTGCCGCAATACGTGAATCTAATTGACGAAGCGAACCTGCGGCTGCATTACGAGGATTTGCAAATAACTCTTCTCCTTTAGCAGCACGTTCTTCATTTAACTTCTCAAGCGTCGCTTTTGACATATAAACTTCACCACGTACTTCAAGCGGTTGATTATTATTGATATGAAGAGGAATTGTTTTGATTGTTTTTAAGTTTTCCGAAATATCCTCTCCAATGACCCCATCCCCACGTGTTGCCCCTTTAACAAAGGCTCCATTATTATAATGTAGCGTCACGGCTAATCCATCGATTTTCAATTCACAAACATATGTTGCTTTTGGCGATACTTTTTTAACTCGTGTATCAAAATCACGTAAGTCACCCTCATTAAAAGCATTTGAAAGAGATAACATCGGTTTTTCATGTTCAATTTTATTAAATCCTTCTAGAACCTTTCCTCCAACACGAACCGTTGGAGAGGTATTAGACTTAAGTTCAGGATGCTTTTCTTCAAGTTCCATTAATTCCTGCATTAAACGATCGTATTCACGATCGCTAACACTCGGTTTATCTAATACATAATATTCATGGTTATACTGTGTTAAAAGCTTTGTTAACTCTTCAATTCGAAGTTTTTCCATGACTAATCCTCCGTTACTCATATTTACTCTTCTTTATATGTTTAATCATGACTCATTAAGAACGTTTTTTCAAAGCAGGATGTGATCCCATCAACTTTTTAATGCCGTGCGGAGCACTAAAAGCAATTGAAACGACTTCTCCTTTAACTCCTACGACAACGCCTTCACCGAATGATTCATGTTCCACTTTATCGCCACTATTCCAAGAGGCATTATTGTTTAAGCTAATAGTTTTAATGTTACGCTTCGGCTCTTCTTTTTTAGGCTCTAATACTTCACTTAAACTAAATGAAGGACGTGGGCGTGATTGAACACCTGTTTTATTTAAATACTCTTCACTAATTTCACGAATAAACATTGACTCTGGATTCGCTGTACGATTTCCATACTGATATCGACTTTGTGCGTTTGTAATAATTAAAATATCTTCCGCACGCGTAATCGCCACATAAGCTAATCGACGCTCCTCCTCTAATTCATCGGCTCCTTCTTCAATCGCAGAACGTAGTGGGAAGACGCCATCTTCAAATCCGCAAAGGAAAACAACAGGGAACTCAAGACCCTTTGCAGCATGAATGGTCATAAGTGTTACTTTTGATTCATTTGATTCTTCTTCCGTTTCAACATCCGTTTGTAACATTAAATCATTTAATAAAATCGTTAATTTAACTGATGTTGGTAAATCTTCAGCACGTTCTTCACTTTCTTCTTCAGCTAAAATTAAATCTAATTCTTGCTCCTCAAAGTGACCTGCCATCGATTTAAACTCTTCTAAGTTATCAATACGGCTATCTGCTTCAATTGTTTTTTCATCTTTTAACATTTGTAAATAACCTGTACGCTCAAGAACCATATCAATTAATTCAACCATTGAATACGTGTCCATTTCCATACGCATCATATAAATCATTGTTTTAAAATCCATCATTTTATTTAATGTTGCTTTAGGAATAACACCTGTTGCATCTTGGATACTTGCCATACATGATAGTTCAGACTCAGCTGCAAAAACTTTAAGTTTATCCACAGACGTTGCCCCAATTCCACGCTTTGGTTCATTAACGACGCGTGCAAATGATAAATCATCATCAGGATTTAAAATTAATCGCAGATAGGCCATTAAATCTTTAATCTCTTTACGTTTGAAGAAACTTTGTCCACCAACTAAACGATAAGGAATATTTTGACGAAGTAGCGCCTGTTCAATCGCACGTGATTGAGAGTTTGTTCGATATAATACAGCAAACTCATGGTATTCATGTGCATCTCGGTGCATATAAGAGATTTTGTCTGCTACATAAGTCGCTTCTACATCACCATCTGTTGCACGGTAATATTCAATAACATCACCAACACCACGATCAGACCATAATTTTTTATCACGACGTCCACTATTATTTTTAATAACATCATTAGCTGCGTTTAAAATCATTTGTTTTGAACGATAGTTTTGCTCAAGTAGAACAACTGTTGCATCAGGATAATCATGTTCAAATGATAAAATATTTTCAATATTCGCTCCACGCCAACTATAAATTGACTGATCAGAGTCTCCTACAACGCAAATATTTCTAAACTTTTTAGCTAACATCTTAACGATGGTATATTGAGCATTATTTGTATCTTGATACTCATCGATATGGATATATTGGAATTTGTTTTGATAGAATGCTAAAACTTCAGGCTCTCTTTCAAATAAATGAACAGTTAACATTAATAAATCATCAAAGTCAACACGGTTATTTTTAAATAATACTTGTTGATATTTTTCATAAACACGAATAACATCTTCATTTTCAAATTCCTTACGTAAATCACGAGGTGTTTTTAGTTCATTCTTCGCATTACTAATTTGATTTAAAAAGTATTTAGGCGACTGGCGTTTTGGATCTAAGTTTAATTCTTCCATAACTGTTTTAATGACACTTAATTGATCTGTATCATCTAAAATTCCAAAGTTTAAATCATATCCAATTAAATCGATATCGCGACGTAAAATACGTACACACATCGAGTGGAATGTTGAAATCCAAACATCTTTTCCACGATCACCAATTAGTTTTTCCACACGCTCTTTCATTTCACGTGCAGCTTTATTCGTAAACGTAATTGCTAAAATATTATACGGAGCTACTAATTTTTCAGACATTAAATAAGCAATACGATGCGTTAAAACACGTGTCTTTCCTGAACCAGCTCCTGCCATAACAAGTAATGGACCTTCAGTTGTCTCAATTGCCTGTTTTTGCTGTGGATTCATATTCTGTAATAAATGATTCATCATTTCACCTCTATATTCAAACATATAATTTTTTAACATTTTTATACTCAGTCTTAGCTTTCATAGTAAGACGTCCTATAGTCTAAGGGATTTAAGTGTGTGATAACACATTCCCCAACTGCTAGGAATAAATTCCCTACATCAAAGAATGATCCTCCGTTAGTAAGCAGAAGTAAAAATTTTTTAACCTTCTAAAAATTATTTAGTCTTATATATAAAAATTTCAATTATTTCATATTTAAAGACATTCTGTTTTATTATAACAATTTTAGCTATCAAATTAAACAAACAAATGTTCAAGTTCAGCCATTTTTTGAGAATAAATTTAGAAAAGAGACATATTTATTATTTTACAGTTATTTCAGATTCCTTATTCAACTTTTGATAAATTAGATTCACATCCAAACATTGATAAATTTATACTTATTTAAATTTAAAAAAAACACTTATTTTATACGTGATCTTAACTTTTAAAACTCGTATTTCCTATAAACTTCCCCCCTAATAAAAAAGCTCAACTAGAATAATGCAAATCTTAGAATTGACGACACGAATTCTAAGATTTTAGACCTCGACCAAATGCTAATTCCCCTGACCATTAAGTAGTAGATTATCTTCGACAATCATTGAGGAACCTCTACAGTTTTATTCACCCTCTGTGTTTTTCATACACATCATTAAAGATAAAGATTAATACTTCACATAATGGGCCCTCCCCATCAGTGATTAAGCACTTTAGAAAAAAAACCACGTTCAATGAACGTGGCCTTATATAAACTTAGCTGTGGGCTTCGATACCTGTCCAACAATAGAGACTTCGTCTAAAAGAAAACACGCTCATGTAGAGCGTGTTTTCTATATAAAAAGCTTAATTACAGGCGGTAAGTCCACTGCCACAGCTTTATAATTTAAAACTTGATTTTAATGATACGATTCGGTTGAATGATAGTTTTCCGTCTTTTGTGCGGATTGGATCCACGTTGAAGTATCCATGGCGGAAGAATTGGAATTTGTCGTGTCCTTTTACATCTTTCATGTTTTCTTCTACGAATCCTTGTACGATTTTTTCAGAGTTTTTATTGATGCGCTCTAAGAATGGTAATCCTTCTGTTTCTTCATTTTCGATTAATAATGGTTCGTATAAATGGAAGTCTGCTGGGATGTTGTGTGTTGCATCTACCCAGTGAATTGTTCCTTTTACTTTACGTCCTGTGAATCCTGATCCTGATTTTGTTTCTGGATCATATGTCGCATGAATTTCAGTGATATTACCTTCTTCGTCTTTAATCACATCTGTACACTTGATGAAGTAAGCGTGTTTTAAACGAACCTCATTTCCAGGGAATAAACGGAAGTATTTAGGAACTGGATTTTCCATGAAGTCTTCTTGTTCAATATAAATTTCACGAGAGAATGGAATTTTACGCATTCCCATTTCAGGAACTTCTGGATTAATCTCAGCGTCTAGATATTCAACTTGTCCTTCTGGATAGTTTGTAATTACAACTTTTAAAGGTTTTAACACTGCCATTGTACGAGGCGCTTTTAATTTTAAATCTTCACGGATGAAGTGTTCTAACATTTGTGGATCAATTGTACTAACCGCTTTAGATAATCCCGCTTCTTGAATGAAGTTGGTAATAGCTTCTGCTGTATATCCACGACGACGAAGTCCTGCAACTGTTGGCATACGTGGATCATCCCATCCACAAACAATCCCTTCATCAACTAATTGTTTTAAATAACGTTTTGACATGATTGTATTTTTCATGTTTAAACGAGCGAATTCAATTTGGCGAGGTTTAGCTTCTGTTTCGCAATTTTCAATTACCCAATCATAAAGTGGACGGTGATCCTCATATTCTAATGAACATAAAGAGTGAGTAATTCCTTCAAATGCATCTTCAAGTGGATGAGCATAGTCATACATTGGGTAAATGCACCACTTATTACCTGTATTATGATGCTCTGTATGTAAAATACGATATAAAGCAGGGTCACGTAAGTTCATATTAGGTGAAGCCATATCAATTTTTGCACGAAGTACACGAGAACCATCTGGATAAAGACCATTTTTCATATTTTCAAATAACTCTAGATTCTCTTCTACTGTACGATTACGGTATGGAGATTCAACTCCTGGTTGAGTTAATGTTCCACGATTTTCACGCATTTGTTCAGGAGTTTGATCATCAACGTAAGCTTTACCTTTTTTGATTAAATCGATTGCATGTTCATACATTTTATCAAAAGTATCAGAAGCGAATAATAATTGGTTATACTCTACACCTAACCATTTAATATCGTTAATAATTCCTTGAACATATTCTTCATCTTCTTTTACAGGATTTGTATCATCAAAACGAAGGTTCATTTTTCCGCCAAATTCTTTAGCTAATAAATAATTTGTTAAAATCGCTTTCGCATGTCCGATATGTAAGTAACCATTTGGTTCTGGTGGGAAACGTGTAATAATCTCTTTATGTTTACCACTTTCTAAATCCTCTTTCATAATCGTCTTAATGAAGTTTGAATTTTCATTGACCATTTCCATAAAAACACCTCGCTAAGATTCAAAAATTTCCTTTTTATAAAATAAAAATCCATTTCTAGATTATATCATAAGTCTACTTTAGATAGTATCATTATTCCACTAAATCCATTGATAAATTCATCATTTCGCCATACTTAGTAAATAAATCCTGTGCCAACTTCGCATCTTCTTCCAATCCATCAGTTCCATTAAACGATGTAATAAATAATAAAATCTTTTTCGTCTCTTCCGTAATACGAGTTCTTGGCGTATCAGATGTCGGAGTCCCAAAAGGTCCTATCTCATCACAATAGACTGGAATATTTTCGATATTAATTTGGCCACGGCCAATCCCTTCGTAAGCCTCATCTTTTCCTATACGAATCAGCACATCTCCTTGAATTTTATCAAGGTCAAGAACTGCGACACTTCTTTGAGTTTTAACAGATAAAACATTTCCGATATCAACTGCATTATTTACAAAATATAGACCACTTCCTTTAATTAAACGGCGAAGAAGTGCTTCAGTTGATAAACGATAACGTGATGGGTCCTTACCTAATGCCTTATACCCACTACGAGCTGCAGCAATACGTGGTTCTTTTAATAACGTTTCAAGAGTTAATCGATTCATCACGTCTTTTTCCATCTCTAACATTTCATTCTTTAATGCGTCATCTGTTGGTTTAACCGTCATTTCAAATGACATAACCGCTAAACAATATCCCGGAACTTTTTCTTTTAATTGTTGATCTATTTTAATTGTAGTCATGATTTCTCCTCCAAGTTGTCATAATACTTATTATATAACTAAAAAAAGATAGTTTTAAACTATCTTCTTAATTTTTATTAATAGAATCAGCTTCCTTTTGACGAAGTTCATTTTCCATCAAAGCATAAGCTACTGCCAATTCTTTAAGTTTTTGCTCTCGTTCTTTTTCAATACAATATTGTTGAACATACAGTATCATTCCAAACGAAATAATGATTAAGACACTTAGATTAATGATATCCATAAAGGGTTGCTTCATCCCATCAATATAATATTGATTAGAAGATAGAACATAATAAACAACTAAAAATAAAGCATACCACTTCATCCAATTAAATAAATTAGATGGATTAATTTGTGTCACACGAATTTTATTCACAAAAAATAAAAACAAAATTAAAATAGATAAAATCAAAAATACAATAACGACCATAAACATAGCTCCCTCAAATGAGTTTTCCACTTTATGATTCCCAATTAATCTCTATTTTATCCCCATTTTTTTAAAAATCTTCGCTGTGTTAGACAATTTTGTTGGTGGGTAAAAATGCTTAATAGCAATGATTTTAACTAAGAATTTTTAAAGGTGATCTTTGCTTTAAGCGAATGAAGTATTAAAAACAACATTTTCGTCTAACAGAGCCAAAATCTTAAATCTTCCATAGGGATTAATGTTTGTTATAATTTTTTATTCTATATACAAACAGAAATATATTTCACTATTATAAATGAGTCTCAGTACTGAAATCTTTTTGATCCTTAGGTGTCACTATAGTCCAGTTAAAAGTTTTCCAAGTGTGAAAAACTTATCTGGACTTATATTGGTCGCTTTTCAATATATTATTCTTTAATTTGAATCTTGATTTCACTCTTAACCCCACTATCATCACTTAACAACGTTATTGTCACATCCCCAGGTGATACGCCTTGTACAAATCCATTTTGATCAACTGTAGCAACCTGATCATCACTAGAAATCCACATGACCTGTTGATTACTTGCATTGCTTGGTGTCACTCCGAATTCTAACTGCATCGTTTTTCCAACTTTTAAAGCTTTGCTATGATTTAAAATTTCCACTGATTCTACAGGAATGCTAACACGAATATCAAAACTTCTAATAATCTCTCCATCGTGTAAAATACTAACCTGTACAAGTCCTGGATTCAAAGCAGTGATAGAGCTTGGCCCAATTTCTATCACCCCATCAATCGAACAATCAATTTCAACTGCCTCAAAATGATATCCTAAACTTTCTAAAGCTGAACGAATTGGAAGAGAGTCACCGATTCCTAAATTTAAATAAGTCAAAATTTGAGTGGGATTATTGATAGTGGTCTCATTCACTAATAAAAGATCATTACTATCCACATATCCTGCGCTATCTTTAAATACATAGTTTGAATTAATCAAAGCTTGCTGCGTACTAGGTTCAATCGCCATGTCACTTTGAATTTTCAGTAATTCATCACCTCTCTCTAACACTAGGAAAGGATAATTAGAAATCGGTAAATTACTTTTACCGTTGGCTGTTAAGTACACCGTCTTATCGTCGTCCGATAAAACTGGAATCATTTCATTATCCAGCTTAATAGCAAGTTGATAGTAATTATAATCTTTGCCACCTAGCGCTTTATCCATACGATAATACCAACCTGCAATTTTTTCACCCCAATACGGATCAGAAGCATACTTCACATTCATACCACTTGCCTTGTTTCCAACATGGGCACCAAAATATCTAAAATCATCAAGCGCATCTGTGTATCCCCAAGACATATAACGCTGCGCGTGATAATAGACTCCATTTCGTACACTCGTGAACATCGTTGCATTTCCATAAGGATTGTTATCCGTTGCATTCATTCCAAACGTATTATTCTTTTCAATTGAAATCTTACTTCGACCTTGACCACTTTCATGAAGCGCCATTGAAAATTCAAGACCACCATTGATTCCAAACTCTTCTTGGGCTGCAATAAAACTTTCACCCTCACCAACTAACTGACTTTCGTTAGTATTTGCAGGATAGCTAGTCGGTTTTAACGTATAACCAAGTTCATTTAAATAGATATTTAACTCATCAAAGCTATAATTAGTTTTTGAACGATAAGGTAGATACTGAAAATAATTATAATAAGGATCATCCAAATTCAAAGCATACTGCTTATCAGCTGTAATCTTAGTCCAATCATCATAAAAATAGTTGCCATCATAACTATAATACTTCTGATTCTCAACCATAAAATCAGGTGCTTTCCCAATAATGACTGATGACGAGGCTAATTCATCACGCACATCCTTAGAAATATGATGAACTAAGTCCTCCCCCATCACTTCATAATAAGAAACGTTTTGAACCTGATTGCTAGGAACAATATTTACCCACGTTTCGCTACCACTTGGTGCATCATACAGCACATGTCTTGAAATCCATCCATCATATCCAGACATATAAACCTGGAAATCATCCTGTGATTCATCAAGCAAAAAAGCATCATCAATATAACACGCATTAATATAAGTATCTTGCTTAGCATTCGAACCAGCACGACTTTTTAAATTATGATTCGCACCACAAGACGTCGTTTTAAACTGAATAATAGCAGGAGTAAATGACATCACAATCATTCCATCATTTAAAACAACCGGAACATCCTCAAACACTAAGTTTCCCACACGTTCCTTAACCTGCTTCGCTTCATCAAACGTTTCAACACAAGCAACATGTTCAAATGTTCCATCAGACCTAGACATTGCAACCTCATAAAAATAAGGATCACAATAAGTACTCACCGTTTTCATACGAGTGGTTTCTTTTGCACTACTAGAGACTGTATTAATACTGTAATAATAATACGGACTAAATAAATCCATCAAAGATTCAAGAGAAAATAACTGATCAATTACCTGATGATAATTGGTTAATCCGCTAGGCGTATAACTTTCAAGTCTTTTTACTACTTCATCTACTGTTAAGTTAGGCTGATAATTAGTTTCTGCTAAAATTTCATCCTGATCCTTCAATATACTAAAAACCAATATCAACCCTATAATGAATATTTTTTTCATCATCCCGCTCCTAAAACAATATATTATTCTTTTATTATAGCAGCTTTAACTAATTTCATTAGTCTAAATAATATTTAATTATCAAATTTTAGCAAATTATTCCGACCATTATTGTATAATTAAAGAGATTTATTAGGGGAGGAATACTTAATGAAAAGAGACAAATTAAAAAAGTTGTTACTTGTATTCGTTGGAATCATTTTAGTTTTTAGCGTAATGCGCTTAATCTTCAATTTATCAGCTCAAAGTGGATCTCAATCAGGCTCATTATCAAATAGCCTCTATTTATTTTTAAGGAGATTTGAATTTTTAGGTCAATTACTTCATTATTGGGATCAACTTGTTATCAAAGTTTTATATATGTTGAATCTAGAAGAGTTATATCCCCTTTTATTTTCAACCTATAGTAATTGGAATGTCATTATTCGAAAATGGGCCCACTTTGGAATTTATATGAGTCTTGGGATTGCTTCTATGGGAGTCTTCACTTATGCATTTAACTTCTATAAAGCATTTATCATTACTCTTTATGTAGGAGCATTTTTCTCCTTCACAGATGAAGTTCACCAATTATTTGTAGATGGACGTTCAGGGCAAATTAGTGACTTTGGAATAGATGTTTTAGGATTAGTCACAGGAATCACGTTTTGTCTAGGAATCTATATGATGGTGTGTTTTTTTAGATTTATTAGAATCCTCATTCATAACTATAGAGAAAAATCTCTGAAAAATAACAATGAATTCGCTTTAGAAAAACATTTTACTTTGGATGATTTTGAAACACCTTAACATCTTATCTTCGAATTCATTCTTAAACTTTGGTGCTAGTATAGTTTTATGGACACACTTAAGTTAAGTCGTTACAATAGACTTAATAAAAGGATGTGTATGTATGAAAAAATATAATGCTGAATTTAAATCTATGGTTGTTGAACTTTATAAAACTGGACGGAGAGTCTTAGAACTTAGTCGTGAATATGGTTTATCAGAGGTCACTATCTATAAATGGATTAAACAAATTTCTCCTATTACCTCAATAGATGAGACTGGCATCACACTTGAGTAGATTAAGCGTATGAAACAAGAGATGTTACGTCTACAAGAGGAAAATGAAATCTTAAAAAAGGCTATGACCATATTGGCGAGAAAGTAACTCAATCTGAATTATGTCAGTTTATTAATCAACATCATCAAGAACATGATATTAAGTAACCTTTTGAGATCTTAAGTGTCCCAAGAAGCATTTATTATCAATAGAAGTATCAAACTGGATCTAAGTGAAAACGTGAAAATCACCAACTACTTGAATGAATTAAGAAGATTTATTTTGAAAGTAGCCGTCGATATGGTCCTATTAGAGTACACCGTCAATTGATTAAAGAAGGATTCTCTGTTAGCTTGAAACGTGTTCAGAGATTAATGAAATAAAGCGGTTTAGCTTCGATTATTCAAAAGAAATATCCCCCGTATAAACAAGCTAAGGAATTTGGTTTACAACGTCATAACATTCTAGAACAGGATTGTTCGACGACTTCAATTAATCAAAAATGGGTATCCGATATTACTTATATTTACGTCCACAAAGAAGGTTGGTGCTACTTAGCTTCAGTAATGGATTTACATTCAAAGAAAATTATTGGTTATCATTTTTCTAAGCAAATGACAAAAGACCTTATTGTTCAAGGTTTAAAGAATGCTTATTTTTCTCAAAGACCCAAAGACAAGGTTATACTTCATACTGATTTAGGGACACAGTATACCAACCAAGACTTTAAAAACTTAACTTTTTTGTGTCCAAAATATTTACCTAGATCCACTTTACTAAGATTTTATATATTTATAGTAAATTACTTTAAAGTAATTTATAATGATGGCAGGAAAATAGAGACGACGAACACTATCAAAATTTTATCAAAACCATTTATAACATTCTCTTATAAATCTAATTTGGCAGAAGTTATTAATCATACTCAAACTATTATTATAGAAGATGAGCTTCTTAATTTAACATTTATATTACTGACTAAGCAATACCTTTTTTCATGTAACAAAAACTTGCTAACATAAATCAAGTGTAAAATGATAAAAATTTATTTTAGATTAATCAAAATATTGGGTACGACGAAAAGACACTATCTTAGTGTCTTTTATTGGATATAAATAGAAAAAATGATTTCTACGCCCGATAGACTTCTATGACTCGAGCGTAATAAATTCTTAAAAATTTATTCAGTCCTGCAATCTTTACTAACTTCTTATTTTTACCTTCTGCTTCTTTTTTGAGCATATCTTCATAAACGGCATTATCTTCTTTTGGTTTCGATGATTTTACAGCCATCATCACTTCATAACCACACTTCCTCAAACTTCTCGAACCTCGTTTAGAGATGTGGCGATTCATTGCTTCGAATTGTCCTGATTGATAAGGTGGTGCATCAATCCCTGCATAAGCAATTAAACTTTTTGAATTTTTAAATCGTCTCACATCACCTATTTCTGCGATTAAACGTGGTGCTAACTTATCGCCGACACCTTTCATTTTTTTAATGATTTCGTATTCAGGAAGTTCTTTCGTTAACTCATCCATTTGTGTTATAATACTGTCAGTCGCTTGTTCTGTTGAACGAAGTAGACTGACGCAGTGTTTAACCGAGAGGGCTGCAACCTTTTGACTCGGTTCAAACGTGACGCACTCATGAGCAAGTCGATAGACTTTCTGTGCGATCTGGGCCCCTTTACGGTGTCCTTTTTTTATGGCCATTTTAATAAACTGATTCGAAAACTTCTTTTCACTAACCTGTCGAACCATTGAAGCACAAGGTTATAACTCATAGAAATCTAATAATAGCCCAAAATAATGACCTTTTAGAATTTTCTCAAGTCCTGGAAAACTAAGTTCTATTAAATTAGATAACTGAACTTTTAATTTAATCTTACTCGCCATAAATGAATTATATTCTCTCGATAAAAACTGTAAATCTTGATAGATCTGATCAGCCTTTGAATGCTCCTGTAAAAGCCACCACTTTTCTGTTCCATAACGAGAAATTTTTAGCGCATCTTTTCGATCTGTTTTTCCTTTTCGAATTTCAGCATCAAAATATTTTTTTATCAATAAGGGATTTGCAACATGTACAAAATAACCCTGTTTTTGAAGCTCGTTGACTAATCCTAAATGATAGATGCCAGTCGCCTCCATAATGAATCGAACTTGTTCTTTAGGATAATCTTTAATTAACTCAAGCAAGTTCTGAATTTCATTTTGTGAATGTTCAATATCGAAAGGTGTCTATAAGATTTTACCCATGACATTGATCATAGCCACTGTACTTTTTCGTTTAGATACATCAATTCCAATTGAAATCATTCATCCACTTCTCCTCTCCTTACTTTTTTATGATAGGTTCCCATCTCTGTTCATTCTTCTCATTTTGGTTCGTTACACGGCAGCTTAGTACCAACTTGCTTAATCGAATGTTAAATGAATAGAGTGGGGTAACACTTTTTGTTGCGGATGTTAAAACCCTAAAAGAGCTCCGTTACCCCATCACCTATTAATCATAAAAAATAAAGGTTCTATAATATTTGGTGTTGCTGATTAAGCAGCACTTTTTTCATGGCATCAAA
>NZ_CALIOS010000115.1:0-11719 GCF_938044715.1 uncultured Turicibacter sp. | reverse complement strand
AACTGCGTGATTAATTGATGACTAAAGGCTTTATTTTCAGAAAAAACATAAAAAGCTAATGGATTAGGATGAGCTTTTAAACAACGCTTAATCTCATCCATTGATTGATAAGACATCGTCGGAAGAAGAGGACCAAATAACTCATCCTCCATTAAAGAAGAAGTTAAGGTCACCTCTTTGAATACAGTAGGTTCAATAAAACGATCTTCTAAATCAACAGCTCCACCCATCACAACCTGATCACGATTTCCTTCTATTAAATCAGCTAAACGCGACGCATGACGGGTCGTTACAATACGTCCAAACTCAGGATTTGATTGAATGTTATCTCCGTAAAATGACTTAATGACCGTCTGTAACTCTTTTAAAAAAGCTTCATAAACGGAATGATGAACCATCACGTAATCAGGGGCAACACAGGTTTGACCAGCGTTCATAAATTTTCCCCATGCAATACGCTTAGCAGCCAACTTTAAATTCGCTGTTTCATCTACAATTACAGGTGATTTTCCTCCAAGTTCAAGTGTAAGAGGTGTTAAATGATGGCTTGCTTTTTCCATCACAATCTTTCCAACATTCACACTTCCGGTAAAGAAAATATAATCAAATCGTAAATCAAGCAAAGCCTGATTCACTTGGTAATCACCTGTCACCACTGAGACATATCGAGAATCAAAGGCTTCCTTTATTAAACGAACCATAACTGATTCAACATGTGGTGTAAACTCAGACGGTTTTAAAACCGCAACATTTCCACCTGCAATAGCCCCGATTAAAGGTTCTAATAACAGTTGCACTGGATAATTAAAGGGACCAATAATTAAAACAACACCATAGGCACTTGGAATAATCAAAGACGTTCCAATTAATTGTGCCGCTTCTGATTTCACACGTTTAGGACGCGCCCACTTCTTTAATCTTTTTAACGTATAATCAATAGAAGCGTAAATAAAACCTATCTCGGTTGAATAAGCTTCAAATTCATTTTTTCCTAAATCAATCTTTAAGGCTTCTTGTAAGTCCACTTCATATTTTTTAATCGTTTCTTTTAATCGTTTTAATCCTTCGATTCGTACAGAAAGTGGAATATTCCCTCCTCGTTGCTCAAGATAATCTTGATGCTGAGTCAAAATATGATTTAATTCTGTCTTCATTGATTCTTGTTTCTCACGATGAGTTTGATGGTTCGTTAAATTAGAATTTAATGCTTTCATCTTTGTCGACCTTTCATTTGAAAAAACCTTTCTAAATAGAAGGGTAATCATTTTTTTATTTTCTTTTATAACGTCGGTTTTCCTTTTTATTAATATAAACACCCGCTAACCCGGTAATAATAATTGAAATAATCGTTACAATTAAAAAGCCATATTGATTTTCTTGAAATGGCACCGGGACGTTCATCCCCCAGAAACTTGATACAACCGTTGGAACCGCAATAATCACAGAAACAACTGTCAAAAACTTCATGACCATATTCAAGTTGTTTGAGATAATCGTTTCAAAGACATTTAAGTTGCTATTTAAGATATTTCCATAAATCTTTGACATGTCTATGGCCTGCTTATTTTCGATAATCACATCTTCAAGCATCTCAGCTTCTGGCGTATCTGATTTTTCAAGCTTAACTAGACGTTCAAGGACGATTTGGTTTGAGCGAAGTGAGGATGACATGTATACTAATGATTTTTGTAAGTCTAGCATTTCAATTAAATCTTCGTTTTGAGGCGTTTGGCGAAGGGCACGCTCAACTTGACTACTTTTTCGTTCAATGACACGTAAGTATCCTAAATATTGAATCGAAATCGTATAAAGAATTTGATAAATATGACCATTAATACTTTTCGTTTGGGTCTTTAATCGCTTACTAAAGACACTTAACTCTTGTGTACACAGTGTTAATAATAATTTATCTGTTTTTACAATTCCTAAAGGAACCGTTGAATAATATGTATCAGACTCATATGAAACAGGGACGTCAACAATGATCATCGTGAAGTTATCTTCGATTTGAACACGAGAACGTTCCTCCTCATCGAGTGCCGTAATAACTGTTTCAAACTCAAGGTCATGCTCTTTACACATAGCCTCAACCTCTTGATGCGTTGGATTAATTAAATTAATCCATTGAAACCCACTATTCGTCAGTGAATTAACAAAATTCACTTCATTTCTCATCGAATCACCTCTTACATTTTCACACCTAAGAACGTTTCACCGCAAACATAAGTGTGATTAATTTAATTGTCCGTATGGGAATGGAATCTTCCACTTATGTTCACCTCCAAAAGCATGATGCTAACGTTTTAAAAACATAAACTACTCGATCGTAATTAGTGTTTGCACACGCTAGACTAAATATAACAGGATAATTTTTTTCCTTTTAAAGTATACAACTATTTTCATAAAATAACCACCTTGAAGCGGAAGTTTTTTCACGTTTCGACATTTTAATTATTTTCGACACGATACCTTACCCTCAAACTCCCTATAATTGGAAGACTGCGAAAGGAAATCCGAAAAGATACGGAGATTTTCTTAACTTTTGACATTAAGTCGGATATAATGGTTATATTACAATTTTGTTGATTTGAAAGGACGTGACTATTTAAATGACTTCTGAAAAAGTTCATACACCCGAAAAATTAGTTCCTGAGGTTACTAGTAACTTGCGTAAAAATTTTGTTCGCGTTCCTGAAGTGATTCGTAATTGCAGTGGAATCCGTATTTTTGGTAAACGATTAAAATCATTTATTTTTACAACTGATGTTGCAATCATAAAAAATACAAATGCTGATGCTGTTATTGCTGTTTATCCATTTACCCCACAACCTACTATTACCCAAGCCATCTTAACAGTCTCTGACATCCCTGTTATCTGCGGAGTTGGTGGAGGATTAACTCACGGAACACGTTCTGGAAACATTGCGCTTCACGCTGAATTCCAAGGTGCAATTGCCGTTGTCTTAAATGCACCAACCCCACACGAAACCATTAGGTACGTTAAAGAAAGTATCGATATTCCAGTTGTTGTAACCGTTGTTTCGGAATCAACAGATGTTCAATCTAAAATTGAAGCGGGAGCTGACATCATTAATGTCAGTGGAGGTGCCAATACCGCGGCCATTGTTCGTTCTATTCGTCAAAAATTCCCAACTATCCCAATTATGGCAACGGGTGGACCAACAAATGAATCAATCTTAGAAACCATTGCGGCAGGAGCAAATGCCATTACTTATACACCTCCAACAAATGGAGAATTATTCCGTGTTAAAATGGAACAATACCGTGAAATTGAAAACAGTGGTCAAACTTATCAATTAACACCCACTGAAAAAGAAGCATTAGCTGAATAAGAAAAAAGCTCTGATAATCTCAGAGTTTTTTTTATAAATGTCCCTCTCCTCCTTCTTAAACCGTGCCATTTCTCCTTTCCTTTGAGTAATTTATATTAGGCATCAAATAAGGGGGGAAATTTGTGAAGATCCATAGATTAATCGTAAATAGTACAAATAGTTTGAGCATTGAACCAATCGATTTCCATTCACTAACACTCCTCGTTGGAGTCTCAGGATCAGGAAAAAGTCAAGTTCTTCATTATATTAAAGAGTTAACCCAACTGTTACAAACTGGACAAACCAAGACACTCGAATCTGGGCACTACGTCCTTGATTTTGAATACAATGAGCACCTATATACTTATGAAGTGACACTTGATAACTATCATATCATCAATCAAGATTTAAGTTCTAGAGAAGGTGCCTTATCCATTCCACTACAAATTAAAAACATCAACGAAAAAATTCGTTATGTTCTTCCTGTTTCACTCATCAGACAACAACAAATTAAAGAAAACTCACTAAACTTCTTAAGTGATAACACCTTAGAAAGACTAGCCTATATTTATCAATTTCAAAAAGAGCGTTTCGATATTCTAAAAGCCTTATACCAACTGATATTTGAAGAAGTCGAAGACTTGACCTTTGAAACAATTGAAAATCAATATGTTCTACGTCTAAAAGATAAATCAGGTGCTACGCTGACGCACCACAACTTATCAGATGGGATGCTTAAAACACTTATCTACTTAAGTGAAGTAACCTTAGCTAAACCCGGAACAGTCTTATTAATTGATGAATTTGAAAATGGTTTAGGCCTTAATTGCTTAGGACTCATTCTAGAAGAGATGATTCAAAAACAAGGAATTCAAATGATTTTAACCAGCCATCATCCCTATATCATTAATAACATTACACCTTCTTGTTGGGTCATTGTTCATCGAATCGACTCTATCGTTTCAAATAAAACAGCAATCGAACTCGGCATTGGTCAAACCAAATACGATGCCTTTTTTGAACTCATGAACCGACTTGAATACGAAGGAGTCTTCTAACATGAATCTCTACATTCTCGTTGAAGACGGAAAATCTGGTCATAAAATCATCGATAACTGGATTGGCAATTTAATGCCTTCTCTCACACGAGTTGCCACTGTTAATGAGGTGACTGACCAAAATTATGTCATCTTTAGTGGGCTCGGTTATCCACGTCTTCTTGGAACAGATCCTAGCTCACCTTCTCGAAATATTCTAGGACAAACCATTGAAACCATCAATCGAAGTCATAAATTCAACTACCTTCTCATCTTCTTAGATGGAGATGATGAAGGCGTCATGGCTCGTAAACAGATAACAATTAATAAAATCAAAAACTATCCACATGCCTTATCTTGTCCCTATCAAATATTCGTTCAAAATAAATGCATTGAAACCTGGTTACTCGGTAATCGTGACTACTTCCCAACCAGTTACAGTAAAGCCTTTGCCCCTTTTGCTAATCATTATAATGTGGCAATCCAGGACCCTGAACTCATGGAAAAAGATAATCGTGGCCTCGTCAGTACAAATGCTCTATATCATGAACGATACTTAAGACAAATGATGCAAGAAGTCGGTCTTCACTACATGAAATCTCGGGCTCATCCTGTGATGTATAGTCTTGAGTTCATTGAAGGCCTTCAAAAAAGAGTTTTTGAAACAGATGACTTACGAAGTTTAAAAGAATTTTTTGAGTTCATCCAAAAACTAAATGACACGACTTTAGCCCCTAACGGCCAGTGACGGGCTTTTTAACGCTCATCTTTAGACCGTACGAGAGATGAGTCTTCATGATTCTAATCCTTTCATCTCAAGAGAAAGGATTAGGCCGAAGTCAATCAGGTTACTTAACATCGTACTTTCCTCGCGATACTTATAGGTAATCTAAATTTTAAATCAATCAAAGTTTTCTAAAAATCAAGAAAACTTATCGTCACTGATATAGGATAAAAAATAAAAATATAGTAAAATGACAACAAAGACTATAAAAGCGAGGGAAGAACATGCAAGCACAATGGACCATTCAATTAGACACCCATCTCTACGGTTGTTTCAATACATCCTTATTAATTTGCGAAGAAGACAATGCTCGATACGCGACTGATGAAGAACAAATAGACTTTTTAAATCGCCTCATTCAAATTGACTTAGAAGAATTAAAAGATGCTTATTTAATCGAACGATTAGATATTTTTAGAGAACATCTAATGGCTTTAAATTTCACACCAGAATTCTTCCATTGTTGGAATGAAGTAGCGCCTAATAGCTATACAGAATATTTAAAAATTGAGCATCAAGAGAATAAAAAAATCGTGGCTTGCTTTAAAGTCAACACGACGCAAGGGATCAAAAATCAGGAAATCATCGATCTTGTGGGTGAGATTGAAAGTATCAGTGTAACCAAATATGAAATTGCAAAAGATTCTAAAATTGGATCCATTAAACTTCAACTATTAGATTTAGGGATTCATGAATTAAAGGCATAAAAAAGACGGGGTGAGTCCCCGTCTTTTTTCTATTCTTCATCTTCAGTTAATGTTTTGCGTCCATAGAACACATCTTTATCAATATGATTATATTTTTTTCCAATTAAAACAGCTGTTGTTAATGTTCCGTTTACATTTAGCATCGTACGTCCCATATCTAAAATCGGATCAACCGCAATAACTCCTGCAATCAGTGGGAAATAAGCTCCCATTCCCATTCCTGATAACACAACTGAAATCGCCATCGTTGCAGACCCAGGAATTCCAGCAATTCCAAATGAAGCTAACGCAATCACTAAGACTAACATCGCAATAAAGCTTAAATCAATCGGTGTTCCCGTCATGTTAGCTACCATGACCGCGACTAATGCAGGATAAAGTCCCGCACATCCATTCATTCCAGCATTAGATCCTAAACTTCCAACAAAAGTAGCCGTTCCGTTATCAAGTCCAACATTATCGGTTAGCTTTTCAATACTTACAGGTAATGTTCCAAGACTTGAACGTGAAGTAAAGGCTAATACTAAGGCATCTAATACATTTTTAACGTAACGGAATGGATTTAATCCATTCATTGCAATTAAGATTAATTGCACCACAAACATCACAGCGACTCCAACATACAGGGCAATAATAAAGTCAAACACTTGTCCTAAAGCTGACATTCCACGTCCCGCAATCGTATTTGCTAGTAGGGCAATCACGGCATATGGCATCCATTTGATGATTGTCATCGCAACACTTAAAATGATTTTATAGAAAGCTTCTACAAAATCAATAAATGGCTTCACCACATCATAATACTTTTTCGTTTGACGTTTCGTCGCAATTCCTAAAAAAGCCGCAAAAATAACAACTGCTACCACATTTCCTTCTGCCATCGCTGCAATTGGATTAGATGGAATTAGCCCACGAAGTGTATCAACAATTGAACTCACTTCACGAATAGAAACATCACCCTCCATTAACGTTGTGCTAACCCCTAACTTAAATAAGTTTCCAATGATTAATCCAATAATCGCCGCAATCGTTGTTGTTCCAACTAACGTCAACAAGGTTCTAGCTGTCATCGCTCCTAAATTTTCTCCCTCTTTCATGTTAATAATAACACGAATAATTGAGAAGAAAATAAGTGGGACAACTAACATTTTTAATAAATCCATGAATCCGTTTGCCACTAATCCATACCACTTATTAATTTCTGCAATAAATGGAACATCCATCGGAACATCTGGGAATCCGCCTACAACTTGAATTAATAATCCAAGTACAAGACCAATCGCAGTTGCCGATAACATACGTGTTGAAAATTTAACTTTCTTTTTTTCAAATTGCTTCATCACAAAGAATAAAGCAATTAAAATCGCAATAAAAATAACCGTTCGAATATCGGTTAAATATAAGAAATCTGTAAAAAATGAACTTGTCATCCGTTCACTTCCCTCCTATTCAATTTGTCAAGTGTCTTTTATTTTACAATGATGCTTTTAATTTAGCAACTAATATAATAACTATTTTTCATAATAATGATTAACATTCACAATCATTAAGTCATCTGATTCAATACAAACTTCATTTTAAACGAATCAAAATAGCATCTTAACCTTCCTAGCGTGCTTTATATAGAATACCCCAATCTGATACTTTAATCCAAATTGTGATTGATAACAAATAAAAAAACCATGATTATCATGGTTTTATTCCATTTCGGTAAGAACCTCTCCTTCCACCCCTTGTAATAATTCAAAATAATACCCAATCAAGACTGTATCATCGATGTAAGAAGATTCTTTAACGCAGATACGGTATAAATCAATTAACTTTAAACATTCCTCTTGTGATTCTACCTTATAAAACGGTTGATTTAAATCTTCACTATTGCCGGTGAGTAAATTTCCTCCAAGATAGACTTCTGTTTGATCAACTACATAAAGAGAAGGTAACTGTTCAAGCCACGTCTCATTAATAATTTTAAAATTCGTTCGTCGTTCAATATGTGTCACAGATAACTCAGGTTTTTGACAACATAAATAATATAAGACACCACAGACCATCGTAATTAAAACAAAAAGTCCGACTTTAAATGGAAAACGAAGAGAAACAATTAAAAAAACAAGCGTCAATCCAACCAAAATCAGAGTCGCTAAAAATTTTAATTCCTTCACTAATTGAATTCGTTCTAAGTCAACCTCAATTTTTAAGGACCGATATAAAACTTCATGAAATAAATGATAAAAGTAGGAATCCGATTTTTCAAAGATATGACTCGTCATCGTGACATCGACTTCAACTTGAGGTGAAAATTGAAATTTCGCAAACTCATCTGGATTAACTTCACTAACATAGAGTTCTGTTTTTTTCTTTGAAGCTCCTAACCGTTCCTTAACCTCTTCAAGTGAACACGATTTTAACGATTTAAGATTAGAAAAATCCATTGCTATTCCTCCCATCCATATCTATTAACTAGCATCACCTTTTCGCTTGGGATGGTTTTTTAAATTGTACAATAAAAGTTAGTTAAAAGAGACCTCATGAATACCTAGTACGATGCTTATTATTCTGCCATCTCTTTTCCTCCTTTATACTAATATATGCGATGACACATAAATTTAACCCTCCCTTTCTTCATGCTACTCAACCTCCATCCTAAAAATCATCCAGATGACAAACATCAAATCTAATTCTGAATCCTCACCTCTTTTAATCTCATATTGTTGTTCATTACGCCAAAAATTATAACGATACTGCACTTCAAATAAACACGCTCCTGACAAATTTTAAATTTGCCGAGGTTCCTTACTTTCACTCGTTGCAATCACCTCTAAATTTGGTGAATAAAACACATAATTCTCCTCATCTTCTAACACATAACCTGACACTAAACCCGCTTCATTAAGCCCCTGAAATAACAGCTGATTCTGAACACTCTCAAAATAACTCACCAATTCATGATTCACGGTACACATACACATTCGCCTCGAAAAAAGATGACATTTCAAGTCGTGCATATCCCACTTTCTTATCTTCAATATAAATCGCTCGGTACTCATCCATCGCTAATTGACTGCCTTTTAAAACAATCTCCTCCCGCTCTTGAAGACATGCTCTCATTTCTTTGGCACTTAGGGTACTTCCTCTATCGAGCAACAATTCAAACTCACACATAACCATCCCAACACACGTCACAACTATCAAAATCAAAAGTCCTACAATTAAGATAAAGCGACCTATTTCAGAAAAACCCTCCCACCTCACTTCAATCACTCCAATATCTTAAAATTCAGTTCTCTAAATTTTATTGTTTTTTTGACATAAATATGAATTTTCATGAAAAACGATCCCTTTTTAACCAAAAAAAGAGCGAAAATTCGCTCTTCTATCGTTTACGTTTAATTAATCTTTCCACAAAGATGGCCATTGCCCCATCTCCAGTGACATTAGTAGCCGTTCCGAAACTATCTTGTGCCGCATGCAAAGCAATCATCAATGGCTTCTCAAAACTTCCAAATCCAAGCATGGATTCGAGTAACCCAAGAGCCGCCATCACACCACCTCCTGGAACACCAGGTGCCGCAATCATCATAATCCCTAACATTAAAATAAACGGAATATACATCGCTAGTGTTGGGGATTGTCCATTTAATAACAAAATGGCCATCGAGGTTAACACTAATGTCATGGTATCACCCGCAATATGAATGGTTGCAGACAATGGAATCACAAATTCACAAACTTCTTCATCCACATCATTCGATTTTGCACATTCGAGCGTAATCGGAATCGTTGCAGCCGATGACTGCGTTCCAACAGCTGTTAAATAAGCGGGGAACATATTTTTTAATAATCGAAATGGATTTTTACGTTTAATTCCCCCAGCTACCGTATATAAAATGATTAGATATAAAACCTGCAATCCAAATAAGACAAGATAAACCATTAAAAAAGATTTAATCGTTGTGAAAATGGTTCCACTATAACTGAGTTCTGCAAAAACCGAACCAATATAGATGGGAACAATCGGAACAATCACTTTTGAAATCACAGACATCATAATCTCACTAAAATCCTGACAGACTTTAAATAAAGAACTTTCTTTACGAGTTGAAAGCCCAATTCCAAGTAAAAATGCTAAAACTAGTGCGCTCATCACTCCCATAATCGCTGGCATTTCAATCGTAAAAATCGGGGTAATCGTGATGCCATCTTCCGTAAATAAGCTAATGCCTCCTATTAAAGAAGGTAATAATAATTTTCCAATTACGAAAGCCAAAAATCCTGCACTAATCGTTGAAACATAGGCCAGTACCGTTGTTAGAAATAAACTTCTTCCTGATTGATTTCCAAGCGATGCAATCCCAGGAACAATCAGTCCAATAATAATTAATGGAATCACAAACGAAATAAACGCTCCAAATAGACTTCGGAAAGTCGCCATGATGGCAATCGGTAAACTCAACTCGGTGGTGCGACACATCACCCCCAAACTGATTCCGATGATTAACCAAATTAAAATACGTAAAATTAATGGCATCTTTTTCATGCTTCTTCCCTCACTTCTTTTGAAATATTGTTACTATTATCTCAAAATTTACAATTTTTTCAACATTTTATTACCAAAAATAACATATTTTTTTAAATTTAAAAGGAATCTCTAATTCTGAGATTCCTTCTTTTTTTTATCAAATTGGGTTATGACCTCACTTTAACGTGAAGATCATGTATCTCCTCTTGTTTAAGATAAGCTAAATAACGTTTGGTTTCAGCTACCACAACCCCACTTAAAGCGATTAACGCAATTAAATTCGGTAAAGCCATTAATCCATTCACAATATCAGCTATTAACCAAACTGCATCTAATTGTAAGAAAGCTCCAAGTCCAATCATGATGATGAAAAGAATACGATATAGCGTAATACTTTTCACACCGAATAAAAATTCACAGCAACGCTCGCCATAATAGTTCCATCCTAAAATCGTGGTAAAAGCAAACAGCGATAAACACACCATTAAAAGTAAAGAACCTAAAGGCATCCCCCAGACAGTCGGTAACACAGAATTAAATGCAGCTTCTGTTAAAGCACCACCCGAAATCCCTTCAACCGTAAAGACACCTGTTACGATTAAACTTAAACCCGTTAATGTACAAATAATGAGACTATCGATAAAAGTTCCCGTCATCGAAATTAACCCTTGTTCAGCTGGCCAATGAGTTTTAGCAGCTGCTGCTGCAATCGGTGCACTTCCAAGACCTGACTCATTTGAAAATACGCCACGCGCGACCCCATTTCGAATAGCCATTGCTATCGTTGCTCCTGAAAAACCGCCCATTGCGGCTGATGGTGTGAAAGCACCACCAAAAATCATTTGAAAAGCTGGCAGAATGAACTGATAATTCACGATTAAAATAATAAGACAGATGATAATATAAGCCCCTGCCATCACAGGCACCACTTTTTCTGCAACTTTTGAGATAGCCGTAATCCCACCAAACGTAATAATCCCAACTAAGACAGCTAATAAAAGTCCAGTGATTTTTGCAGGAACATTTAATGTCCTTTGAATACTTGAAGAAATCGCATTGACTTGCGTAAACGTTCCAATACCAAGTAAAGCCACTAAAATCCCACTAAAAGCAAAGAATATGGCTAATGGTTTAAACTTTTTCCCCATTCCATTTACAATGTAATACATCGGTCCTCCCGCTACGTTTCCATTTTCGTCCACTTCACGATATTTAATGGCTAATACGCCTTCTGCATACTTCGTTGCCATGCCAAAGAACGCAGCTAACCACATCCAAAAAAGTGCTCCTGGTCCTCCCGCTGAAATCGCAGTCGCCACTCCAATAATATTTCCTGT
>NZ_CALIOS010000114.1:0-11702 GCF_938044715.1 uncultured Turicibacter sp. | reverse complement strand
TGAATATCGTCAAAATACCCTTAAAAAAGTTGTTTAGTTTAGTGTTGACAATCCATCTTTTCCTCGATCAACCGTATAAGTTTTAAAGTTGCCTTTAGGAAACTGTTCATGTAATTGACTAATCGCTCCATACATTTCTGAAGTTGAGCGATTATCTATTTTTACCGCCATATAAAAGCGTGTTTGACGTTTAGCAAAGGTCGCTAAACATCCCTTACTTTTTCCATGAATTGAAACCACGGTATCTAATTCCCAGTGTCCGCATATTTGGCGCTTTTTAACTTCTTTAGGGCGTTGATGAATCGACATTCAAATGTTAAATCGTCCACGTGTTTCTCGTGGTTTTCGACGTTTTCCTTTTTGTCTCAAACAGCTTAAATCTCCTGATTAAATTGTTCCATCATAAATCCAACGATAAATGGTTTTAAATGAAATCACACCCTTTAAAATCGTATGAGAAATTTGTTCAGGTGACCAGGTTAACTTCAAATAGTGTTGAATAGTTTGAATAAGTTCTTCAGACTTTGCTTCTTTACAGTGACAAGCTAAACGACGTTTTCTCGCTAATTCATCGGCTAGCTCGGCCGGATAAGTTATCTGAGTATTTCGTTTCAGTTCATGAGCAATGGTGGAGTGATGTCAATTCAATTGGACTGCAATCTGCCTCGTTGAATAGCCCATTTTTGAAAGAACTTAAGCCCGTGTACGTTCAAATGTGGTAAGATGGTGATAGCTCATAAATGGATCTCCTTGTTAAGAATTTTGTGTGGTAACTTCATTCTATAAAAAAGATCCTATTTATGAGTTGTCGCACTTAATATTACAATCTGTCGGATATAAAAACTGTTATCAACTAGTAGATAAGGTGTTACGTTATGATTTAGCGACACCGTATTTTACAACGTTTTTTAAGGATGCAAAGTCCATTTCAGTTTGTGCGAGATCGTTTGATGAGAAAGCAGTGCAACAAATTAGAGATCGATTTGATAAGGCGATTGTGTTTGTGAGTGTTGGACGAAGTGTGGATTTAGAGGAAGAGATTGATGTATCACATTTGAATTATCAGTTTATTGTGACGGAAGGCATTCAGTTGAGTGGAGATAATGTGTTGTATTTGCCAAAAGAAGTAGAGAATACACAAGATTATATTAAAGCTTCTGAAATGGTTATTACGAAGGCCGGTTTTGGGACGGTAGCCGAGACGATGCTAGCAAGGAAAAAGTGTGCGGTTATCGGCCGAGAGACGGTGGCTGAGGATCGAGCGACGGTTCACCATTTGGTGGAGCGAGCGTTAGCCATTCAAGTTGAGTACTCAGGTGGGCTGGATATGGAAGAGATTATCGGTAATCTTCAGACCTTTAAACCAAGATATGAAACTAATCCTTTTACGAATGATGCGGCTAAGATTGCGAGGTTGTTGGTTGGGCATGTTTTGTTTGAGTTGTCTTCTTTTGGAAGTTTGGTGCCACTAGATGGAGATGATTTTCCATTTGAGGTGAAGCGAGTGTTTTATTTGGTGGATGTCAAGCAAGGGATGACGCGCGGAAATCATGCGTATTATAAGAGCGAGCAGGTGCTGATTTGTTTACATGGATCGGTAAAGGTACGATGTAATGAGACGGTTTATGCGTTGAATGATCCAAAAGTTGGCCTTTATTTAGCACCAGAGGTTTGGCGTGAAGCCTTTGATTTTAGTGAGGGGGCTGTACTATTAGCAGTCAGTTCAGAACCGTTTTGTGAAAATGATTATAGATATTAAGGTCGCCACTCGGCGGCCTTTTGTTATGTTTTGAAGGTATTTTTAGGATGCTTTTAAAAAGCAGGTGGCTCATAGGATATATGTCAATAAAAAGTAGAGCAGTAATCTTTTAAATTAACCAGATGTAAAGATTATTATTTCTTATTAAAGTCTTTTTTAGTAGACAGATTGTTATGGTGAGTGTGAGATGTAAAAAATTCATAAATACAATTTTGTTTTGGAATGGAGTTACTGCTCCCAATTTTTAATAAGGAAATCTCTTTATGAATTTTTAACAGCTTAACATATTTGGATGTGTATGTATGGAAGTTCTTTCGAAACTAGAGAATTTTGCTCTATAAAAAAAATCAAGAAAATATTTAGATTGGAAAGCTTCATTTGCTCCATTTAATGAACAGTTGTGCATTGATATTGAAAATTCGTCTTTTATGATAGGATAAATTGGATTGATTTTTACTTCCCTCTGCTATATCGATAATAACATTTTTCGACAAAAGTGGGCTAAATTTAGTTAAAAGAGCTAAAATCGTAATAAAATGAGCCAAAAATAAAAAAATTTGATAAATTTTTTGGCTGTTTTTTTGGATTAAGTTATCAATATCGTCCATACGCTTGTGTGGATTTGTGAATTGCTTCTGAACGTGGTGTGGCTGTTTTTTAAAGAAATCAAATTTTTTTGGCGATTTCGTCGCCTTTTTGACGAACTAAAAAACGGTTACAATGTTTGGTATAATTTTCTTGTGGCAAAAATTAAACCTAACAGGGGGAATAATCATGGAAAAGCAATTCGAACATTGGTATGAAGAAAAGTTATATCTTGTTTATGGGGCAATGAAAAAATTGCATCTTAGAGGGGATTTAGATGAATTTTATCAAATTGGGTTGGTAGCACTTTGGGAAGCTTCACTTCGTTATAATGAAGAAAAAGGAGAATTTGATCATTTTGCTTACTCTTATATTATTAATCGAATGAAGACATCGCTAACAAGAATGACTAAATATCAAGAACGAATTTGCTTAACAGAGGATCACTTTCTAGAAACTTATGAAGAAGAGTTTTCTAAAAGTGAGAACGTTATTAATGATTTAATCATGGAAAATTATTTGCGTTATTTAACAAAAAATCAACAAGAGGTTATTAGGGAACGTTATATTAATGATTATTCAGTTGAAGAGACAGCAAAACATTTAGGGATTAGTGTGAACGCAGTTAAAAATCGTACTCGAGATGCGTTGAAGAAGTTAAGAAAGATTTTGAAGGGGGAAATGTAAAAGATGGGGACTATTAAACCAACTCCTGCTGAGATTTGTACTACTTTTATGGAAACGATTCTTTGGCACTTAGTCGATCCAACAGCAGAAATTTTAAATCATTCTTTGCTTTGTGCTCAGTCAGGCCTTAAACTTAGTGCCAAAGATTCTGTCAACCATCTTAAAAATTTATGGATGATTTGTAAGGAATGCGGTTGTCCTAATCTCACTGTCATGGTGTTTAATAAAAAGAGCCACTTACCCGGTGATTGGTATTTTAATGTGTTTGAATCGATTAATCCAGAGATTCAATACCATAGAGCTCAACATGTGAAAGAAGAGCTTTTAAAGGTAGAGACATATTTGGATTGGGATGAGATTGCAAAGAAGTATTGTTTGAGTGAACCGTTAATTTTTAGGTTAACGGCAAGAAAGCGTACGCTTCAACTTTTAAGGAAAGTTAGAGATTAATTAAAAAGAGGATGAAATAGAGTTAAGGTGTTATCACGTTTGTGATAGCATCTTTTTTAGTTGATAGAAAGCTTGATTTGAGACGAAGGAATTAAGTGAAAAAAGTTACACTGACTTACAATATCTCATTTAAAGAAGTTAGAAGCAAAGCCATATTCAGTTGAAGTCCAAGGTTTCATAACTAAATTATTATTTTGACTATTTGATGAGAAGGTTAGAATATGTGATGAGTCGACGATTGAAAGTCATTCGAATCTACAGGAAATCAAGACTTTTGTAGTAATATCAGATTCGTGATCCTATCTTTAGCACCAACCATTCTTAGAAAAAAGTATTTAAAATTGAATTCAAAGAGTGATAATAATTTTATAAAACGTTTAAAATTTTGGAAAAATAATGTAAACAATCTTAATGTGGAAAATATTGTGATAAAATAGGAAAGGATAGAAAAATTAGGGGATGATTTTATGAAAAAATTTGGGATAACATTGGCGATTATTTTAAGCATACTGACGGTCTTAATAGGTGGTGGATTTATATTCGCAAACTATGTCGTTAATTCTACGCTTGATCAGATGGTGATGACGGAGAGTATAACAAAAGAAGAGGCAGGGATTACCGAGCAAATCATTCAAAAAGAAGAAGAATCAAAAGTGGTGAATATTGCGGTATTTGGTCTCGATCAAAATGGTGATGGATCGGATGGGCGTAGTGATGCGATGAAGGTTTTATCTTTAGACACTGAGAATAAACGTGCGGCTGTAACATCTTTACAGCGTGATACACTTATCTATATTCCAGCAGAGGTACAAGATTTTGATAAATTAAATCATGCTTATGCTTATGGTGGGGCAAAGCTTGCCATGCAAACCATCAATTACAATTTTGATTTAGATTTAACACGCTATGTCTCATTTAATTTTGACGCAATTGAAAAAATAGTTGATATAGTTGGTGGTGTTGAAATCGATGTCAAAGAATCTGAAATTCCATATGCCCGTGATCAAATCAAATCGGCAGGATTACAAAACTTAAATGGTGCGCAAGCCATGGCTTATATGCGTATTAGATATGCAGATAGCGATTACGTTAGAATGGAGCGCCAAACAACTGTGATGAAAGCAATCTTCGCTAAAATGAAACAGACACCATATACACAATTATTAACCCTATTAAACGAGACACTTCCTTATATTGAAACCAATCTTTCAAAAGATGAGATCATTAATTTAGGGCTTGATGCTCTTAAAATAGATCTTGCTAACATTGAACAATATCAAATTCCGACTAATGGATATTCAGATATTAACCATAGCGTTAGTTACAAAGGATATAGCCCGTTATATGTCATGAATAGCTATCAAACGATTGTTAAAGAACTACACCAAAATATTTATGGAGATGAAAATTATCAACCATCAGACACTGTTTTACAAACTGAAATAGCTATTTATGAAAAGTTTGGATATACAAATAAATAAAAAAATGAGGAACGATCATCTGTCGTTCCTCATTTTTTTATGCCATTAATTCTTTTAAATAAGTTTCTACTTGGTGTTTTAAGTCTTCGCGGCTTAAGGCGAAGTCGATCGTTGCTTTAATGAATCCGAATTTGTCTCCGACATCGTAACGATTTCCTTCGAAGTCGTAAGCGTAAACCGCTTGGCGGTCCATTAAACGGTCAATCGCGTCTGTTAATTGGATTTCTCCACCTGCTCCTGGTTCTTGCGTTTCTAACATTTCAAAGATTTCAGGTGTTAAGACGTAGCGTCCCATCACGGCTAAGTTAGATGGCGCCTCTTCTTGTTTTGGTTTTTCAACCATTCCGCTTAATTTCACTAAGCGTCCATCTGGTTTAGATGAAGTAGATGGTTTCATGATTCCATATTTTGAGACGTCCTCATCCGCAACGGTTTGAACTCCCATGATTGAGCATCCATTTTTTTCGTAGGCACGAATTAATTGCCCTGTTGCTGGATTTTCTTCGTTTACGACGATATCGTCTCCTAAAAGGACAGCAAAGGGTTCATCACCGATAAACGTTTTAGCACATAAAATGGCATGTCCTAAACCTTTAGCTTCTTTTTGACGGATATAGTGAATTTGAGCCATATTAGAAATATTTTGAACCATTTCTAACATGTCTTGTTTACCTTTTTTAGCTAATGTATCTTCAAGTTCATATGATTTATCAAAGTGATCTTCAATTGAACGTTTAGTTGAACTTGTGACAATTAAAATTTCTTCAATTCCTGAAGCAATCGCTTCTTCAATAATGTACTGAATCGTTGGCTTATCAACGATTGGTAACATTTCTTTTGGTTGTGATTTTGTTGCAGGTAAGAAACGAGTTCCAAATCCTGCAGCAGGAATCACGGCTTTACGTACTGGTTTGCGCATAAACTAACTCTCCTATCCCAATAATCCCGTTTTATTGACACCTTATTATATCATAAATGAATGTTTTTGTTAATCTTTGTCGGGGTTAATAAATGGAGACATCTTTAGGATGAGGCTGACATACTTTTAAATAAGAGGGTGATGGCGATGGGGTTTCATAAGGTATGTCATGAGTGTGGAGAAAAATACAAGAAAAAACAGTTTTATAAGGATGGCGTTCATTACAAAGAGCAGTTGCTTAACGATTTGAAGGACTCCCCTTATTTGTTCGATTGCTTTGATTTTGAGTCAATGTTTGAGTTCGATTGGCTGTGTGAAAGTTGTTATGAGAAGTGGCACGAAGAACTCTTTAGGATGGCTGAGGATGTGCAGGTTCGTTATCATAATGTGAAGGTGTTTGATGATTCGTTCAGGGGTGAGTATGTGCTAGAGTCTTCGCAACCCATTCATACGTTTGAGGTGTTGACGACAAAGGATGAGAAAGAGTTAAAGCTGAGTCACGTGAAGTTTTATGGTTGCTGGAATGGATATAATGCGGTGATTAATTTGCGGCAGACACCGGTTGAGGAAGGCATTAAGTTGTCCGGAAGTTTGGTGCATTTGGTGAAGGAAAAGAAGGCAGGCCACGATGTTGACAAATGGATCAAACAATTGATGGGACTTGAAAAACTCGGACATTTATTAAAGAGTGGTGTGTTAACTAAAGAAGAGTTTGAGGCACAAAAGAGAAAAATTATTAAGTAAAACTAGCTACGAAGCTAGTTTTTATTCTATTTTAATTCATTAGGCATAAACTTTATTAAGTGTTTTAATAAGTGAGGTAAACGAATAAGGAGGACTTAAGAGGATGGATGAGTGGTTGCCATTGGTGGCGTATGGATTAAATAGGATTAGTTTAGAAACTAATGCGAGATGTGGAAGATGTAATAAAGAAGCGAAACGAAAATCTTTTCTAAAAGGGGATATTGGGTATCGTAAAAGTCTAATTAACGAGTTATCCAAGCCCCCTTATTTAACGAATCATTTTGATTTGTATTCGTTGATTCAAAGTTATGGCGTTCCAAAAGATAATCCTTGTTTGTGTCAAACTTGTTATGAGAGAGTACGAGCGCAATTATTGAAAAAGGCAAATCAGGTTCAGTTAGATTATAATGAAATCGAGACATTTCCAAATACGTACCACAAAAATTTTAAAATAGATTCGACGAAAGAACCGTATCATTTTAGAGTGAGCACATCTCCCAAAAATAAATGGGTAGAAATAGCACATCTAAGATTTTATGCCAAATGGTATGGATATAATAAGATTATTAATATAGCGTATGATTCATCAGGTGATGGATTGATTATCTCGGGTAGTATGGTAAAAGTTATTCCTGATAGTAAAAGGAGTGTAAAGATAGCCACAGATTTAAATGAAAAGAAGCTTGAACAACTCGAACGTTTGGGGAGGTTAAGAAGTAGTGGCGTCTTAACAGAGGAAGAGTTTGAGGTACAAAAGAAAAAGATTATTAAGTGAAAAAACATGAGAAACGATGAAATTTCACATTTGTTGAATAGATGTGTCTGTTTCACCGTTTTTTTTATTGATTTAATAGGCTTTTGTGATCTGCCGTCAACGTTTGGCGGTTTTCTTTTTGTTTGATAAAAGGAGACAGAAGTAGAAAAATTTTTCTCGAGAATGCGCCAAAATTTTGAATCCATCCATGTTATCCTCAAGTGAATAAAAGATGACGTGAGGCGATGAGATGAAAAAATACTTTGTCTTCATGATGATGAGTTGTTTGTTGTTAGGTGGTTGTTCTGAGAATTTGGCGGTTCAATCGATGAGATGGGCGATTGAAGCGCTTGAGGAAGGTGATTTTAAGGAGGCACGTTCTTATATTGCGTTTGCGCAAAATGAAGGTAACGATCCTGAGTATGCTTCTTTATATGCACAGATGCAGTCTTTAATCGAGATGATGGAGTACTTAGATGATGGTGAGCTTGATGCCGCTCTTCTTGCTTGGACGGATTTGAATTTGGTGAACACGAAGTCCGAGGTCGTTAAAGAGGTTGCGATTGAGAAACTGCAACAGATGCTAGGTGAGATGATTGTTACCTGCGAAGAGGCGGTTGAGAGTGGCGAGTTTAGTGAGGAAAAAGGGATGATTAATCAGGTGATTAAGCGACTTGGCGATATGAAGGTTTTTGATGAGCAGATGGCCAAACTTAAGTATTTGCGAAGACGGATGAATGAATAGGGGGATATGATGAAAAGGTTAGGCGTATGGACTGTTTTGTTGTTGGCCGGATGTAGCGGGAATATTGTGCGATTTGAAAGTGCGGAGGGATTGACGCTTGATTATCAGGATTCTTTGGATGTGGTCGAGGAAGTAAGTGTTGAGTCCACTATTTCAGAAAGTCTTGATTATGTTGCGATGTTGCTCGGTTTAGGGGAGACACGTGGTGCTGAGCTTGAGCTTGCCAATGTAATAGAATTGATTGAAGTTGAGGGACTCCGTTTAGAAGATTATCCTGAGATTGAGGAACTTGAAACTTTGATTGCGAGTGCAGAGGATACAAGTTCAGAGTATGCGCACGCGCATGATTTTTCAGGAACAGATGCTATTCAATTAGCCATTGAAGTTTATGGAGCTAGTGATGATATTGTGTATATGTATGATGAGATGCCAGAACATTACGGTGATGATTTAATCGGTTATTATGTCGCCTTAAAATCAGTGGAGCTTGAAGAACAAGGAGCTGATGATCCCATTGTATTACTGTTATTTGTAGGTGAGGATGGGAGTATAGCTGAATTGTAGAAGAGGATGTGAATCCTCTTTTTTTATTATTTTAAAGTGCAAAATACTTAATGATTTTACAAAATATGCTATGATAAAAAGGATTATTTTTTATTAGGAGGAATCAAATCATGGCAGGACATGCACACAAAATGATTTGCCACTGTAAGCAAGTGGATTACATTACAATTCGTAAAGCAATGATTCAAGGAGCTCGTACGATTGACGAGATTAAAGAAATGACAGGAGCTGGAACAGCTTGTGGTGGATGTTTACCAAAAATCCAAGCGATTTTAGATTCTGTTTGTGGATGTAAACAAGTCATGTTAGCAGATGTCGTAGCAGCTGTTGAAGGTGGAGCCACAACAGTTGAAGAAGTTGGAGAAAAAACGGGAGCTGGGACAGCTTGCGGACGTTGTAAAGCGCTAGTTCAAAACGTTATTGATTTAGGACGATAAAAAAATACCGTACAAAAATTTTTTGTACGGTATTTTTTTTGTCTAAAATGATAGAAAAAATTTTAGAAGATAGACTTTTATTTTGTAAGAAGGTGAAAAAAAATATTCTTTTTAATCGAAGAACTAAAAAATACATTAATTTGACAACATGTCAAAAAAGGACAAAAAATTTTTATCTAGAATTGTCAAATTACAGAAATTTATGATAATGATAACCAAATTTTTCTTGTTTTGAATAACTGCCTATCTCATGAGAATTGAAAAAACTTCCATAACATGGAATAATGAGACACATCGAATTAAAAGAAACGATGAAGTATATTCTGTATTTGGGCACCTGGAATATATGGAGTTAGTGGTGCAACCGGCTTTATAAATTCTATTGAATTTGTAGGGCTTTTTGTATGCGAAAAAAGAGATAATTTGTTTTAAGTTGTTAATTAATCAGCTTTTATTAATATTTATTGATTTTGGTAGTTTGTTATTTTTTAGAAATAAATGCCAAAATTGAATAAATAAAAAGGTTTTTAAATATAATGATTTGTACGGTAACCAGATGTACTTTTCATAAACGATTCATTAAGAATCTAAAGCATGGTTAATTAAGTTTTAACATTTTGAAGGGAGGATTGTATTGGTGTGGAATAAGATTAAAAAGATACTGCTTATTATGATCGTAGTATCACTTGTGCTCCCAACATCAGCACTAGATTTAATCAGTTCTGTTTACGCACAAGTTTCACAAAGTAGTAATGTCGAAATGCAGAATTTTGATGCTTTAAATGACTTGTTAGAAACATCCACCTCACAACAAGAAAATACAGATGAAATAGAAGGTGTAGAAACAGAGGGAGAAGCATCACCTAAAGAAGAAACGCCATCCGATGACGTTCAAACTCCAACTGAAGAGGAGCAAGCGCCATCTGATATTGAAGTACCGAATGAAGGAGAAGAAGCTCCATCAGACGTTGAAACACCGACTGAAGAGGAAGACATTCCGTCCGATGACGTTCAAACTCCAACTGAAGAGGAGCAAGCACCATCAGATGAAATTGAAACCCCAGTAGAAGAGGAAGATTCATTGGATGAAGAAGAATTTCCAACTGAAGAGGAAGTCGTTGAAGAAGATGAAGTGGTAGAAGAGGAAGAAATTTCTTTAGATTCAGATATTACTTTTACTGCTAATATTCGACTTTTGAATCCGTATATTGCGAAAGGAACAGAAAATTTATATAGCAGTTATAATTGGAATGGATATCAAGCAAGTGCTGCTGCTGATTCAAATACATCAGATGAATATACTAGATTAACTAGCTCTATGTCATCTGAAAATGATGGAGCAGTTTGGCTAGATAAATCTGTCACGTTAGATTCTAATTTTAATTATATCGATAATTTAGCGATAAGTAACGGTGACTTTAATGTCATTTTATCAGCTTTGGGGCAAGGGTATAATGTAGAGTCTACGGCTAAAACTCCTGCTAATGTTGTTTTTGTGTTAGATGTATCTGGAAGTATGAAGTATAAGTTAGGTAAAGATGAGTGGGCAACTAAGGATAGTGAGACACGCGCCTATGCAATGGTTAAAGCAGTTAATTTAGCTATTAAACAATTAGTATCACAAAATCCTCAAACTAAAATTGGTATTGTAACGTTCAGTGAAGGTAGTCAACAATTTTTACCTTTAAATAATTATACGAGTACCGGAGATTATTTAACATATACAGGTAAAAATTATGGTGGATGGTGGGAGCCCTCTGGGAACATATCTATAAGTGAAGCAGTTGAGCCAAAAGTAAGTAAAACAGTGAATGTGACTGGAGGAACCTACACGCAAGCAGGAATTAAAGCAGGCGCGGATATGTTAATTAGCGCTGCAAATAGTGATCGCGTTCCAGCATTATTTATTTTATCAGACGGAGAACCCACCTATGGTAATACTTCTTATGAAACATTAGATTCAAATTATAAATTTGGAAATGGTATGGCCAATCAACAAGATGCAGATAAAATGGGGTATTACACGATCCTAACTGCTATTCACCATAAGCAACTTGTTACAAATGCTTATTCAAGAAATACACTTTTATATACAGTAGGATTAGGTGTAACAGGATTGTTTGGCCAAACAGTATTAAATCCAACATTAGAAAATTATAACAGTTGTAGTTCCAAAGGAAGTAGCACGAATGAGAAAAAATTATATAATCTTTTGAAGGATAGTACTCTTTATAAGAAAGAGTCTTATGCTGATTATTCAAAGAGTGGCACCTTAACTGAAGATGATTTAAAGCAACTGTTATTGCAATTCGCTAATGCGGTAACAAATGTTAGTAAACTACCATTTGAAAGTGGTACGTCAGTTCAGTTTGAAGATCAGCTAGGTACAGGAATGCAGCTTAGAGGGAATAGTGTGTATGTTCGCTATAATGGAAATAATTATGAATTTACAAAGCAAGAAGATGGGACATTCACAAGTACAGATGCGTTATTTACAGGGATGAGCATTAAATTAAGAGAATCAGAGGGAGCACAAACTGTTATTTGGAATATTCCACAGAACCTTGTTCCTCTTAT
>NZ_CALIOS010000113.1:0-5750 GCF_938044715.1 uncultured Turicibacter sp. | reverse complement strand
AGAAGCTAATTTTATTTCGTAAAAACAAATCAACAGCTGCTTCATTTGCGGCATTTAAAACAGTCGGACAGCTCCCCCCTTGCATCCCCGCCTCATATGCCATTTTTAAACATGGGAAACGTTCAAAATCCATTGGCTTAAATTCCAATGTTCCAACTTCTGCTAAATTTAAAGACTTCCCTTGTTTTAAATCCATACGCTCTGGATAGCTCATCGCAAATTGAATCGGAATTCTCATATCAGGCGTTCCTAAATGCGCAATAATACTCGTATCCTCAAATTCAACCATTGAATGGATAATACTTTGGCGATGTAAAATCGTTTCAATTCGTTCATATGGCATGTCAAACAGCCAATGCGCTTCAATGACTTCTAGTCCTTTATTCATCATCGTCGCCGAATCAATCGTAATTTTAGCTCCCATTGACCAGTTAGGATGATTTAAGGCCTGTTCAAGTGTCACTTCTTTTAACATTTCACGGGTATAATCTCTAAACGATCCACCACTGGCTGTAATAATTAGCTTCTTAATCGCCTTAGCATCTTCACCTTGTAAACATTGATAAATAGCTGAATGCTCACTATCCACAGGCAACAGTTTAACACCATGCTGCTTCGCTTTTTCCATCACCAGATGTCCTGCTGTGACTAAGGTTTCTTTATTTGCAATTCCAATATTGCGCCCCATTTCAATCGCTTTTAATGTCGGAAGTAATCCAACAGACCCCATGACTGCTGTGACAACAAAATCCTCACCACCTAAATCGGTTTGATAAGTTGCCACACTTTCAAGTCCCTGTGCTCCATACCCAAATTCAACGTTTGGATATAACGCCTCTAAAGTCATTGCTGACTCTTCCTCCATGACTGAAACATAAGCAGGTTGAAACTCCTCAATAATCTGCTTCGTTAATTCGATATTACGTCCTGATGAAAAAGCAATCAAACGAAACGCCTCAGGATGCATGCGAATGACATCTAATGTTTGTGTTCCGATAGAACCTGTTGCTCCTAATAAATAAATATTTTTCATCTAAATCACCACATTCATGACATTAATTAAAATATATAAAGCTAATGACGCGTATAAATGGCTATCAAATCGATCTAAAACGCCACCATGTCCTGGGAATAATGTTCCAAAATCCTTGATTCCATACTCACGTTTCATTGAAGAGGCTACTAAATCTCCAAATTGGGCGACAGCTGCTACAACTAAACTCATCATGGCTAAAACGATAACATGATCTGAAACGCCCGTTATCACTCCAAAAATGCTTCCAACTAAAACACCAAGGATCGTTCCACCAACCGATCCTTCCACTGTTTTATTTGGACTAATTAATGGGGCTAATTTACGTTTACCTAATTTTCGTCCTACAAAATAAGCACCAGAATCGGTTACGGCCACTACGATAATCATAAATAAAAATAAATTTAACCCAAGTGAGCGTAAGAAAATCATAGAATGAAAAGTAGATCCGATATAAAAGATTGTTAACAAATAGTATCCGGCATCATTAACTGTAAATTGCTTTCTCGTAACAACTGCAAGTAATAAAATAAACAGAAATAATGCCATGGTTCCCAGTCCAAAAACAAGTGTCCCTGTAAAACTCAATGTTCTAAAATCAAATGAACTAAACACAATCATTAAGATTGCAATCATCGTAAATACTTTAATCTCTACTGGTGTCTTAGAAATTGTTTCTCTCATATCAATCATTTCTTGAGAGGCAACTAGAGCAAGTAATACCCCTAAAATAATAAAAGGTAATCTCCCATAAATCAAAATGGGTAATCCTATTGCAATGATGACAATAGCTGTCAATACGCGTTGCTTCATTTTTTACTCTCCTTTATTTGGTTTCAGTTAATCCACCAAAACGTCGATTACGTTTTTGATAATCGTAAATGGCTTCATACAATTGATTTTCTTTAAAATCTGGCCATGCCACAGAGGTAAAATATAACTCTGCATAAGCTAACTGCCATAATAAATAATTACTAATGCGTTGCTCTCCACTCGTCCGAATCATTAAATCAAGAGGAGGCAAATCGTGCGTCATTAAATGATTTTCAATAACATCTTCAGTAATTTCTTCAACCTTTAGTTCTCCAGCCTTCACTTCTTTAGCGATTTGTTGAACAGCTTGTTTAATTTCATCCTGAGAACCATAATTAAGTGCAATAGTTAATGTCATCGTTTGATTATCTTTTGTTTGGTGTGATAATTCCCTAATTTTCTCTTGTAATTCAGTCGGTAAGTCTTCAGTATTCCCAATGACCTTTAATCTAATATCATTTTCGATTAATTCTGGTGCAAACTCATCAAAGAATTTTAACGGAAGTTTCATTAAAAATTTAACTTCTTCTTCAGGGCGTTTCCAATTTTCAGTTGAAAAAGCATAGACCGTCAATGCTTTTACACCAAGTTTCCCACATAACTTTGTTATTTCTCGGACATTCATCGCGCCTTCTTGATGACCGGCTGTTCTTGGTAATCCTCTTTTTTTAGCCCATCTTCCATTGCCATCTAAAATGATCGCTATATGTTGAGGTAGAGGAGCTTTTAAAATCTGCTCTTTACTTACCTGTGTCTTCGTTTTCTTTTTAAAGAACATTCAAGAAACCGCCTTTCATAAAATTAACCTATCCTGTATATTTTAATATACTTACCATCTTTTTTCCACAGACAAAGTAGGTTTTATACAAATTATCTCAATGTCTTTAATATTTTTATTAACCTTCTGCATCATTATGAACCTAATTTTATGAAATAATCTGATTTTTAATCTTGTTATTATCATGCTCAAAAGATTAAGCCTTTATCAAAAGAATCCCCCTATTGTCCTAAAGACACGTAGGGGGATTCTCTTTTATCTTTATTGAAAATCATTCTAAAATATTATCTCATCTTGATTGAATTATGATGAGTGATTATTTGTCAGCCACTTACGTCTCACCTTTGTCTTAATACGCGAAATTTCAAGTTTAGTAATCGCATCTAGTTCTTGAGCCATCTCGACGTCTTTTTTCTGATTCTTTAGTGACCCTTTTAACTTAATAAAGCAATCTTGATTTTTTTTCAAATAAATCACAGCCTTTTAAAGCTTTGATTTATTATATCGCTACTAATCCTCTTGGCCAAATCCATATCGTAAGGCATTATTTTTAACGCGTGTTTCAACTGCTTGTGCAGCACGTTTAGCATCACCTACAAATTCAGAACCAAATTCAACCTCCATACGTGTGGTTAATTTGCTTCTATTATTCGATTGTGAATGTTTACCTTTTTTATGATTTTTTGACATATTTTTGCCTCCTCATTAATATTTTAGAATGATACCATTAATATGTCTTTAATTGTCGATATTTATACATATCGAAATCCTTCATTTGAATTTAAAATCCATTCATAAACATTAATTTGTCTGACTCCAACTAAATACATCTCATTATGAAATGGTATCAAATAAGTACCAAGCCATGATGTTTTTAATCGCTGACACGTTTTATTAGATGGGATATTTTCAGGTAAACAACTAATATAAACATATGTCATTCCATGTAATAAGGCAATTTTTTTTATAATTAGACAAGCTTTTGCTGCATAATGATGCCCTTGATAGGGTGGATAAATTTCATAACCAATATTTCCTCCATAAAACGTCATTTCATTATGTCCAATCCTAATATCTATTTTTCCTATTTCAACTGATGTTAAATGTTTTTTTATTTTAAAGTGGTATGCTGGCACATGAAAAGGTTCTAAATTTGCTGGTACTTTTTTTTCTAATATCAAATCAATCTCACCATCTGTTAAATACCCAACCTCAGCGAACCTAAACATTTTTCTCCCTCCTCCTGAGGTATTTAAAAACCTACCTTACATCTTACGTATGATGTCCTATAAAAATGAAAAAAAAGACAAGATTCCTTGCCTTTTTGATAAATTATTCATCTAGAAGTCTCTATGTAATCAAATAAAAAAGCCACCCAAAAAGAGTGGCTTAAAAATTAGATTGACATGATATCTTTTTCTTTTTCGTCTGCAGTTGCATCAACTTCTTTGATTTTTTTATCTGTTAATTTTTGTACATCTTCAGTGTAACCTTTTAATGCATCTTCAGTAATTTCACCATTTTTTTGTAATTTTTTTAATTCATCATTTGCATCACGACGAACATTACGGATTGCAACCTTCGCATCTTCTGCAAATCCTTTAACTTTTTTCGCTAATTCACGACGACGTTCTTCTGTTAAAGCCGGAACATTTAAACGAATGACTTCCCCATCGTTGTTTGGAGTTAACCCGATGTTCGCTTCATTGATTGCACGTTCAATTGCTTGTAACATTGATTTGTCGTATGGTTTTACCACTAATTGACGAGGTTCTGGTACTGTTACTTGTGCCATTTGATTAATTGGTGAAGGCATTCCATAGTAATCAACTTGAATATTATCTAATAAAGCTCCACTAGCACGTCCAGTACGTAATACTGAAAATTCACGTTTTAAAGAATCAATTGCTTTGCTCATACGAGCTTCTGCGTTACTTAATACATTTTTAGGCATTTTTATCTCCCCTTTACAATAGTTCCAATTTTTTCACCTGCAACTGCTTTTTTAATATTCCCAGATTCATTCATATTAAACACTAATAATTCAATATTATTATCCATACATAAAGAAGCTGCAGTTGAGTCCATGACTTGTAAACCTTTATTTAATACTTCTAAATATGATAGTTCGTCATATTTAGTGGCATTAACATTTTTACGTGGGTCATCGTTATAAACTCCATCAACACCGTTTTTAGCCATTAAAATAGCATCAGCATTGATTTCAGCTGCACGTAAGGCAGCCGTTGTATCAGTTGAGAAATAAGGATTTCCAGTTCCTCCACCAAAAATAACAATACGACCTTTTTCAAGATGACGAATCGCACGACGACGAATATATGGTTCAGCAATTTGATTCATATGAATTGAGGTTTGTGTTCTTGTTTGAACTCCACATCCTTCAAGTGCATTTTGAAGAGCTAAGGCATTCATGACAGTTGCTAACATTCCCATATAGTCTGCACTAGAGCGCTCCATTCCCATTTCACTCGCCGTTTTACCACGCCAAATGTTTCCACCACCAACAATGATAGCGATTTCCACACCTGTTTCATATGCACTTTTAATTTCTAAAGCAATTTTCTGTACTGTTTCAGCATCGATACCAAAACCTTTTCCTCCAGCTAATGCTTCTCCACTAAGCTTTAGCACAACACGTTTATACGAAGTCATTAAGGCACCCACTTTCTCATCCATTTATATCCAAAGCAAGGGACACAGTGATGTGTCCCTTAATTAAAATAAGTTGTTATGCGCGAACTTGGCTCATTACTTCTTCTGCGAAGTTAGTAACCACTTTCTCGATTCCTTCTCCAACTTCTAAACGAACGAATAATTTGATAGTTGATCCGTTGTTTGCAGCCCATTTAGCAACTGTTAAATCTCCATCTTTAACGAATGGTTGTTCTAACATACAAACGTCTGCTAAGAATTTACGGATACGACCTTCAACCATTTTTTCAACGATGTTAGCTGGTTTTCCTTCATTTAATGCTTGAACTCTGTATATCTCTTTTTCTTTTTCTAAAGCTTCATTATCTACTTGTTCTCTGCTTAAGAATAAAGGATTTGCAGCAGCAACTTGCATACAAACTTCCTTAGCAATTTCTTCTAAAACAGCAACGT
>NZ_CALIOS010000112.1:0-14605 GCF_938044715.1 uncultured Turicibacter sp. | reverse complement strand
ATACATCTCCACCTAACCCTGCAGGACCGTCTAATTCTAATTTTGTACGAGCATCAACTGCTCCTACTTTTTCATAAACGATATCGATGTTTGGGTAAGCGGCTTCGATTGCTGGTTCAATAGCTGCTGCGTAATCATCGTCATCTAACCATAATTTAATCTCTACTTTTTCACCTGATGTTGCCGGTGTCTCAGCTGGTGCTTCAGTCGTTGTGTCACTACCTGCTGGTGTTTCAGCTGGTGTCTCTGACTCATTCCCACTACATGCAACTAATCCCGCGAAAGATAACGATGCAACTAAACCTAATGATACTAGCTTTTTCATTAATATGTGCCCCCTGACATAATTTAGAAAATCTTTTACAAGAAGACTATAACACCAGATTTTATATTAAACAATAGCTTTAATATCATAAGCAAACGGTTACACCCTATAAAATATTATAAATTATTCCTTTTTATAAAGAAAAAGTACCATTATTTTTTCAAAAATCACGCCAAAAATCGCTAATGTTATTTTATGTCGAAAGCGATATCATTTTGTATTAAAACTTTAAAACTAAATCTGAATCCTCTTTTTTAATACATCCCATCACATATTCATCCTCTTTTTTACTCATCTCACCATGACAATCACATCCAACTGTTATCATTAAATCATGTTCTTGACAAAACTCAACACAACATGCTGTCAACTCTTCACTATGAATCGGATAGTAACACTCAATTCCATCAATTCCTTGTGACACCAGAAGTTTAAAATCTTCTACGACTTCATCTAATGGTGTAAAACGATAATACTTTCCAGGATGAGCAAGCACCGCTTTACCACCACACGCATGAATTTGAACAATGGCCTCTTCAACAGTAGGAAACTCATAATTCCAGTAAAATACTTCATATTCTTTGTAAAATTTAAAACCATCCATTAAATTATCCGTTAATCCGCGATCCATTAAATAATGAATGCCTTTAAATCCACCTTTAGTACGGTCATACGTATAATTTTCATAATCTTCAGACGATACTTGCGGATAATCCTTTTCCATTAACTTGACTAAATCAATCCCCATTTGATCTAACTGATGACGTGATTTTTGAATAATCGCTAAAAACTCCTCATTCACGTTAAAATTATAGGCTAATAAATGGACAGACTTTGTTTTAAACACACAGTCTAACTCCACCCCTACCACATAATTCATCTCTAACTCTTGACAGGCAGCTTCAAACTCTTCATGAGCTTCAATGGTGTTATGATCAGTTACTGAAATCAATCCTAATCCTTTTTTCTTTGCTAATTGAACCATTTCACGCGGCGAAAATGAGCCATCTGAATAATACGTATGCATATGTAAATCTACTAACATTTAAACAACTCCTAACAAAATTCATACTTCTATCATTATAACAGAAAACGACAAATTCTGAAATTCCATCCAACCTTTCGCGAAGTAAAATAAAAAAAGACTACCTTCTATTGATTATTTAAAGAAAAGAATAATAACTCCTGCTATCCTAATCTGCTTATCAAATACGATTTCGATAAAACTAATAGGAAAGTATTTTAACATTAAAAAACACCGCTAAATAGCGGTGTTTTGGTCACTATAATTATTTTAAAGCTTTTAATGCTGCTTCAACTGCTGCAGCAGGTTCCATACCTTCTAATACAACACGTTCAATGGCTAATCCTGCTTCTGTACGCACATTATAAGAAGAGAAAGTATCTGTATAGAATGCTGGATCATAGAAGTAGTAGTCTGCTTGTGCTGGTCCAGTTTGTTTTGTTGAGTTTCCTGATTCAGAAATATACGCTTGATATTCAGCTGAATCAATAACTGATTGACGAATTGGTAAGTATCCTGTGTTCGTTGCCCATAAAAGATTTGCTTCATAAGATCCTAAATATTTAGCAAACTCATACGCAGCATAAACTTGCTCATCAGTTTGACCTAAGTTCATAACAACAACATTAGTTCCTTGTTGGATAACTGCTTTTGTATCGTCAGAAACTTGTGGAATTGGAGCAGAATCCCATTCAAAGTTATCATTCACAACATGAGTCGATCCTGAAGTTGATCCAATAAACATATGAACTAATTCAGAAACGAATGGTCCTGACATATATTTATCTTCCCCTGGTAAACGCCAATATCCAGCATCTGTATTACGTTTAATCATCTCTAATGCTTGTACTGCAGCATCAGTTTCACCGAATAAGACTTCACCTTGAGATGTTGTATATTGTCCTCCAAATTGTTGAACTAATGTGATGAACGCATTTTGAGCTGAGTCAAATCCGAAAGCTGGTTTTCCAGTAATTTCAGTGATTTGTTTAGAAACTTCTTCTAATTCTGTCCAAGTTGTTGGAACTGTTAAACCATGTTCTTCAAAGAATGTTTTATTGTAATATAAAACTTCTGTTGATTTATTAAATGGTAATGAGTAGAACGTTCCATCTGTTGTATATTGACTGTTTTCTAAGCGATATGCTTCTGCAATATCTTCAAAATCAGTGATTCCTACTTCTGGGTGTTCGATATATTCATTTAAAGCAACAACTGCACCTGATTGTAAATATTCTGCTACCCAATCAGGATATGCCTGAGAAATAGCTGGTGCATTTTTTGCTTTGATAGCGGCTGTTGTTTTAGATTTTAAATCATTATAAGCTCCTTGATAAACAGGAGTTACCGTAATTCCTTTTTCTTGTCCAATTGTTGAATTAAAGTTTTCAACTAATTCGTTTACAACTTTTTCATTATCTCCTGACATCGCATGCCAGAATTCGATTGAAACTGGTTCATTAATTGTAACAACTAAGTCATTACCTGTTTCTTTTGTTGTGTCTGTTGATTCTTCTGTAGTAGGTGTTTCAGGTGTTACTTGTTCTCCTTTTGTTTCATTTGAGCAAGCTACCACTGTTGATAATCCTAATACTACTGTTAGCGAAGCTAATAATTTTTTCACTTTTTTTGTCCTCCCTAAAATTCAATATGGCCGTTGAATTTAATATGTATTAAAGGATTTCTCCTTTGATACCTGTTTCATACATTTGTTTCTCTATTTTTCCTTTTCACTTACACCCAGATTATACACATTTTTTTCCATCAAATCAACAAATTAACATAAAAATTAACAAAAATATAAAAAATAAAAAGTGATTAATTAAATAATCCCCCTTCATTTTTGTAGATTATTTTGTAAAATTTTTTGATTTATTCACCAGTTTTTCATAGACAGGTAACATCTGTGGTTCATCACAAAACGATGCTAACTCATCAATCGGTAACCACCCAACATTACTATTTTCATCTTCTTTAATTCTTAAAATATCGGCTTCACTTGCGACTAATAAATAAGAAACATTTAAATGCAAATGTGAACTAACATATTGACCTTTTTTCATATGTCCCCAAACTGGCAAAATATCAAGCGCCATTATTTCCTCACTTAGAGGACGAATATTCACCACGCCAGTTTCCTCTTTTGCCTCTTTTATCGCAACTTTTAATAAGTCAGCTTCTCCATCTGCATGGCCACCTGTCCAAGCCCAGCTTTGATATAAATTATGATAAATCATTAAAACTTTATCCAATGTTTCATTTAAAATAAAACCAGAACTTGTCAAATGTGCAAATTCATTTTCACGTGTTAAAAGATTGTGAGAAAATGCCTCTATATAATCAAGCATCACCTTTTGATCTTGAACTTCTTGTTCATTTATCGGCTGATACCTTTTAATTTGATTCTTATACATCAAGTTCACTCCTATCTTTTTGTATTCTATCATAACTATTCCACTCTTAATGTTTATTTTGCAACCTAATCATCACAAAGTCATCTAAATCGATTTCCTTTAACTCACACCCCACATATCCCTTCAAAAATGTGTCTAATTCTAAAGTATCCAATATCAACTGAATTTCACTCATCAACTTGTCACTACGACGCTTATAACCAAACTCTTTTAAGACAGTTCGAAGCTTAATGCGGACAAACTCGCACTCTTCATTGTACACAAGCCGCAACTTGATAACCTTGAAAAAACTCCACAAAGCCTCCTCCTGATTTTTAATTAATTCGCGTCCTTCAACTAATAATTCAAGCTCAACATCCACCAACCTTTCATAAATTGAAGCTTCCTGTGAGTAAATCATGTGGATGATTTTTCGTTCTTTTGAATACGGAAAATCAGAAATCCTTAAAAACTGTGCCACTTCTTTTGGTGTATACATCATCCTCTAATTCCCTCCTTCATCAAGCGTCTTAACTCAAGATTTAACTGCCTCATAAAAAAGGACTTCTTATGAAAATAAATAGAATACAACTTCGTCGCATCATTCCACAGCTCATCAATATAACTTACTTGCTGTGACCGAGTCAGATCCTGCTCAATAATAAAGGTGGCAACCGCTTTAAGATCAATTTTCTCACGATCGAGTTCATCAAATGATAAAAAAGGCGGTTTCACTCGATACTTCGCATAATATTTTAAAATCGCCATAATATCTCGTTCATCGTAAGCCGGAACAATTTCACCTGTGAAACAACGTCTCGAACAAATCGAACTTAACTCTTTCAGTTTCTCTCTTGATAAGCTAGTTTCGTTAATCTGATGATACTCAAAAAAGGATGGCAATTGCTTAATCAAATGCTCATAGCGTCTTTTTGTACTATCGTAAACTAAAACAGGATGGCTCTTCTTCCCAAGCGTCACATTATAAAGACCTAGTGGGACTCGTTTAATAAATGGAATCTTCTCAAGTTCTTTCGTATCGACACTATCATCAAGCATCTGTGCAAATAGCTCAAGTTGCTTTAACGAAATCATCTCCACTACTTTTAAAGACTCTGAAACCTGCTCCTCATCCATCACATCTGTAGACTGATAAAAAATACTTTCTGAATTAATCCACGCAATTTGATCCTGCCAATCATCTACAAAACTAACTAAATACGCATCTTTTGTGCCTCCAGCGACCTCTCCTCTTAATGCACGACCAATCATTTGCGTCATCAAAATACTCGAAACCGTAGGTCTAGTTAAAAAGACCGTTTTTGTACAAGGTAAATCAATCCCCTCAGTTAAAATATTGACGTTAATTAAAACTTGAATTTTTCCCTGTTGATAAGCAGTGATAACTTCTTGATTTTGATGTGCTAATTCCATCAAATCACGAGAAATCACAATTCCACATCTAATCTCTGCTTTTTCAAATAAAGTTTTCAAAACAAGAGCATGCATCCGATTAATCGCAAACACAATCGTCTGTTGATAACGGTCTTGATTCAATTTATAATGGTTGACAATCATCGCATTTCGCACTTTATGTCCGACTAATTTTGTGGCGATTTCCCCGGAAATAATATCGGAAATCTTCATTTTTTGTAACTCTTTGGGTGTTGCTGTAAAAGTTAAATCCGTTGTACACTCTTCAAAATGAGGCCTTGCTAAAATGCCACGCTTAATTAAATCTGTTAAATCAATTTTATAGCAAATATCATCCCTAAAAATCTGAGCTAAAATACCGGACTCTTTTTCTTCCGTCCTAAAAGGTGTCGCCGTTAATCCCAGCAATTTGACCTGTCCAACCTGTGAATCTATATAATTTAAAATAGTTTGATACGACTTCGCAGGTGCATGATGCGCCTCATCAATCACGACATATACTTCTTTTTGATCCTTTAACCAAGGTTTTAATCCATTTAGACGACTAACTAAACTATCCTTACTAATGATTAACAAATCATCCTCTTTTTTTATCTGACTCACTTTATCATGAATGCCAGAAACAATTCGATAATCAAAACTCCAACGCGTTGGCATACAAGTAGCGTATGCATTCTGTTTAAACGTCATCAATGCCTGTTCAAGTAACATTTGACGATGCGCAATCCATAACACTTTCTTTCCCTCATTCAACGCCTTTTTAAGTAACCACCAACTAGCTGTCAACGTTTTCCCACCACCGGTTGGAATGACTACGAGCGTACGAAAAGATGATTGTTCATCCATCTCATCTAAACAACTGATTGCTTCTAACTGGTGTTCATATAACTCTCGTGGATTCTTTTTAGGAATCACCTTTACCGTCCCAAAAACTTTCATGATACTCCTCTTTCTATAGACAAAAAAATCATACAGATTTTTTTATTATACTAAATCTTCTCCTCAAGCGTCAATGAAACCAAAACTCGCACTCCACCCATTATTCCATGCATGAGCTAACTTTTAATTGTTAAAACTAACAAAGAAAATTTTAGATAACGGAGTTGATTGATGATGAATACATTAGAAGCAATCTCAAAATCAAGTAGCCATCGTGAATACCAAGACACACCTTTAACTGAAGACCAACTTAAAGTATTATTAGAAGCTGGCCTATATGCCCCAAGTAGTGAAAACGAACAACCTTGGTACCTTGTTGGTATTTTAAACAAAGAAAAAGTTGAACAACTTGACAAAGATATTCAAGCCATTCATCAAGACACAAAAGCACACTTCTTCTACGCTCCTGCTGCTATTTTAGTTGCCGTCAATAAAACAGCTAAAACACCTATTGTTGACGCTGCAACGTGTACACAAAACATCCTACTCGCAGCCGAAGACTTAAATCTTGCAGCGTGTTGGGTTGATGGAATTCTGGCGATTAATAACAGTGATAAATTCGAACACTATAAAAAAGAATTCAATCTCCCTGATGGATACGAATTCCAAACAAGTATTGCACTAGGTCATCGTGTTAATACTCCATCTCGTGGACCACGTAAAGGTCAATACATTATCGTTAAATAACCAAAAAGTGTCGCTGCAATGGCGACACTCTTTTTTTAATTCACAACTATATTGAACACCTCATGAGCACGATTCCCATGCTTCATTATCTTCTCACGCAACACTTTTTTAACTTCTTCATAGTCCAAATCATCAATCAAGTTATGCTTCTCAAGTGGATCTTTCTTTAAATCATAGAGCCATCCCTCAACATAGTAATCACTTCCAAAATCTTCAAACGGCTTTTTATGCGGAGCATGAATTACATACTTATAACGCTCCGTTCTAAGTGCCCGTCCGACCATACTTTCACTAATCTGGATATAAACTTCATTCTCCCACTCATCATCCGTAAAAATAGTTTGAAGGTCACGTCCCTGCATAAAGTCTGAATCCACCTTTGCTAGGCTCAATATCGTTTTCGGTAAATCAAGGAGACTGACGAGTTTCACTTCCATAACCCCACCTAAAAATCCTGGTCCTCTCATCACAAGTGGAATATGTATTGAATTCTCATCAGGTGAGCGCTTATAGTCATCCGCTCCAAACGGATTAATATACTTTTTCATCGTTTTAAAATGACACCCATGATCACTCGTATAAATAATGAGTGTATTTTCATAAATACCTTGTTCTTTTAACACTGATATAATCCGTCCGACATTTTGATCAAGAGAGTGACAACAGCCTAAATAATCAGGCATCTGAGCTTCCCAATCTCCACTTCCCTCTGCTAAATCATCCGGTTTTACAAAGTTAGCAAATTGCTCTTTACTCCCTATTGGACCTTCAAAAGCATGATGATTATTTTGATGATGTGGTTCAATATAAGAAGCAAATAAGAAAAATGGCACTTCTTTATTTCGATTCATTAAGTAATCTATCACATAGTCTGTCATTGCATCGACACGGTACTTCTCAAATTCCACTTTATTCCCCTCTCGATCAAAAACAAAACCACCGTAACCATCCGACGTAAACTCTAAAACATCGGATGCCATCCAATAATCCTCATAACCACCGCGACGTTCTTTTGGAATGGCAACCGTCTCATAATTCTGTTCACGATCCGTTGCCAAATGCCACTTTCCAACATAGGCCGTTTCATATCCTGCCTCACGAAGTGACTTGGCTAGCGTTGGCTGCCTCTCTGGTAACGAAATTCCATTCACAAAACACCCTGTTTCTGTTGCAAACAATCCCGACTGTAAGCAAGAACGCGCAGGTCCACAAACAGGTTGTGGTGTATAAGCATGTAAAAAATTTACGCCCTCAAACGCCAAAGCATCCAAATTAGGTGTCATATCAAGCGGTTGCCCATTCACACCTAGTGTATCAAAACGCTGCTGATCACAAAATAAAAACACAATATTCGGTCTTTGCATAAATCCCCCTCCACTTGTATGCGCTAACCTTATTATATCACCCTAAAATCCCCACCTCAGTTTTGTCTATATGTTAGTCATTAAAATCCTATTTGCCATCCACTGAAGTAACGGATAAGCTTCCTCCAAAAAGGCTTGATAGGCCTGACAATACTTATTGACACCTAATTGTGATACTCGCTCACGACGACATCCCCCATAACATAAACGATACCATTTGCACTTCTTGCACGTCTTAGAAAAAATCGGTTCTAAAAACTGAAGGTCTCGTCGTTTATCATTTAACACTTCAAAATCATCTTGAAGCAAATTTCCCAAATAATAAGCATCCATCATATAAAAATCACACGGATAAACACTACCATCTGCCTCCAAAACATAATGCATTCCACATCGTCCAAGTCTTCCACACGTCTTCGGAAACTCTGCACATAAAAGATGTAGCAAATCATCAAAATAGCCAATAGAAATTAAATTTCCCTTCGTTGCATCGTCAAACCATAACTGAAATAACGTCTTTAAAAAAGTGGTATAGGAGTCCACACTAAGATAATTGTGATTATCAAGTGAATCTAGACACGGTATAAATTGTAAATATCTAAAATGATGCTGTTTATAGAACGTGTAAATCGCTGCAATCTGCTCACAAACCTCATCCGTCACAACTGTTAATACATTAAATGGCACTTCAAATCGCTTTAATAACTCGGCTGCCTTCACCACTTGATCAAAATTCTTCCCTCTATAACATTCATGCGTTACTTTAATCCCATCAATCGAAAGACCGACTAAAAAGTCATGCTGTTTAAAAAAGTGCGCCCATGATTCATCTAGGAGCAAACCATTACTTTGAATCGAATTCATAATCTTTACGTGATGCACATTATAACGTTGTTGAAACTTGATGACATGCTCATAAAAATGAAGTCCTACTAACGTGGGTTCCCCTCCCTGAAATAAAAATGAACAAACATCCACTTCATACTCTAATGCTTTTTTTATAATTACTTCTAGAGTTTCTACTTTCATCATCCCATAATCAGATTGGCTCCGATTCAAACTCTCATCCTCATAAAAACAATACTTACATTTTAAATTACAACGACTTGATGCTGGCTTTATTAAAATGGATAACACACAATCCCCCCTTAGTTACTATCACTTTAATCGCTTAAGTGGGCAAATAAAGTCGTTTTTTGAAACCAACCTTGATAAATTGCCTATAAAGTCCTACAATAAAGGCAAGAGACCACATAGAAAGGTAATCACCATGAACGAAAAAAAATATGAAACTTTATTAAATATTCAAACGAGTGGAGAAGACAAATATCATACCTCTGCTAAATATCATCGCTACGAACCAACCCCTTATGACGTTCTTGAAACGTTATTTAATCACTATCAATTAACTAAAAATGATCACATTGTTGATTTTGGTTGCGGAAAGGGCCGTTTAAATTTTTATATTCATCATCAATTCCAGGCTTATGTGACTGGCATTGAAATGAATGAAACGTATTATCAGGATGCGATTCATAATCAGCTTAACTACCAAAAAAAATACCCCTTAAAAGAAGAGAAAATAAAGTTTCTATGCTGTTATGCAGAAGAATATAACATCGATCCACTCGATAACAAGTTTTATTTTTTTAATCCTTTCTCGATTCAAATCCTTCGAAAAGTCATCGAAAAAATTTTAATATCCCTTGAAGAGCATCCACGATGTGTTGAACTCATCTTCTACTATCCATCTGATGACTATCTTTACTATTTAGAGCACAAAACAGCCTTTTCCTTAATTCATAACATCCCGCTTCCAAATCATCATAAAAATCATCGGGAACGATTTCTCGTTTATCAACTTTCATATATCTAAAAAGATGTCTATGCATCTTTTTTTCTTTTGTATACTTTCTTTTAATTCGAACAAATTAAAGTTAAAGGAGGATGATTACCATGAAAAAACGATGGTTATTTCTAAGTTTCATCGCCATGTGTTTACTTTGTGAGATTAAAATTTATGCCAAGGACTCTCTCAACTACGTCAATACCGTCAAAGAAGAACACACCGAGTCCCCTCTACTTAAAATCGACTTAACGGTTCCAGGTCTTTCAAACACATCTTTTCCTGAACTCGAAAAAGATATTAACAACGATATCTTACATAAAGTCAATTCTAAAATAGAGGAAGTGACACATGAGTCTGAGCAATATTATGAAGCATTTATGGCCTCTCATTCAAAAGAAGATCAGTTCATCCCACTTGAAGTTTTGGTGACTTATGACATAAAAAAAGAAAATGCTGATGTGTTATCATTTGAATTAACCTTATTTAAAAGTTTTTTGAGTGCTCAAACAGAAGAATACTTTTACAATATCGATTTAACCACTGGAAAAATGCTCACACTCGAAGATTTTTTTGGCCCTACTTATAAAGAAATTATCAATCCTCAAATCAAACAACAAATTGCACAACGAGAAAAACATGAAAATCAATTATTCTTTCATGATGAAAATGAATTCCAATCCATTTCAGATCATCAAAAATTTTATCTAAATGAGCAAAATCAAATTGTCATTGTTTTTGATAAATATGACATTGCGCCTGGCTATATGGGTTTTCCTGAATTTATAGTTGATCAAGAGACCACTTCAACTCATTAGAAGTGGTCTTTTATTTTGACACAATATGATTCACGCAAATTCATGGGATAAATCATACTACTCCATTAACAGCTAGTCCTATTCGCCAAGAGCACAGGTCATTACTATGACTCCTTTCCATTCTAAATAATTAAAAATATACACTTTTTAAAAATTTTTTAAACTTTTTTAAACTTATATGCGTCTAATGAATGGGAACAAATTAGGGTTAGAAGGGAGCCGACGGCCGTGGCACCACATCAAGATGAGGAAGTATACAAACAACTAGTTGAATTTATAACGACCAATCAAGCTCAATTTTATCGGTTTGCTTATCGTTATATTCCAAATGAACAAGCGGCGCTCGATGTTGTATCAAACGCCGTATATAAAGCTTTAACTAAATATCAAAATTTACGCGAGATGAACCATTTGAAAACATGGTTTTATCGTATTCTCATAAATGAAAGCATGACCTATCTTCGTAAAAATAAAAGAATGCTCGCCATTGAGGAAATTGATTTTGTCATGGGATATCAACATCAATATGACATAGATGAATTAAATCTGTATCAAAACGTCAATGCATTACCAGATAAATTAAGGGTCATTATCATTCTTCGTTTTTATGAGGAAATGTCTTTAGAAGAAATCGCAACGATTACTAAACTGAATCTCAGTACAGTAAAATCGAGGTTATACAAAGCCTTAAAACTATTAAAACTTGAACTCAAGGAGAGTGATTTTTATGAATAGACTAAGAGGCACCAAAAAAATTTATGATGAAACTCCTATTCCAAAAGAATTAACCGATGTTGTCAATGAGGCTATTTATGCGTCGGCTCAGGGCTCCCGTCCTATTAACTCTAGGTCTCCTTTCATAGCCATTTTTTTATCTATTTCAACGGTTTTTATTTTATTACTAAACACTTCTCCAACCTTTGCTGCAAGCCTTTCAGATATTCCTATTATTAGCCAACTAGCAAAAATCTTTACCATTAGTAGTTACTATCATGAGGATACAGTGAAATTAGTTGATGTTAAAATTCCGGGATTAAAAGATACTGGCAATACAAAACTTGAAAATCAAATCAACCAGGAGATTTTAGAAAAAATTAATTTAAGTGTCGCAGAGTCGGAAAAACGAGCTCAAGAATATTACGATGCTTTCATGGCCACGAATACAGAAGGACAAGAGTTTCTACCTGTTTTGGTCAATGTTGATTATGAAATTAAGTATAGTGATGATCACTTTGTATCATTTGTTATTACGAAAAGTGAAAACTACGTGAGTGTTGGAACTGAAAAATATTTCTATAATATTGATTTGAACACTGGGAAAGAAGTGACGCTTAAAGATATTTTGGGTGATCAATATAAAGAGATTATTGACCCTCAAATTAAACAACAAATTGTTGATCGAGAAAAAGATGGTTATCAACTATTCTTCCATGAAAATGAAAATGAATTTAAAAGCATTGCTGATAACCAAACCTTTTATATTAATTCATCAGGAGATGTAGTGGTTGTCTTTGATAAATACTCCATTGCTCCTGGTTATATGGGATTCCCTGAATTTACAATCCATTCATCTTCTTTACCTACCACTGGTAGGTAAACTTTTTAAAACAAATTGTCGAATTTTGCAATCATAAAGAAATGAGGATAAAATTATGAAAAATCAGTATCGAAGAAGTAAAAAAAGCTATAAACTACGATTTTATGTGTTATCAGGTTTGATTGCTATCCTTTTAGTAGCTGGAAGTTTTCTCATTCATTTACAACTTCAAAGTAGTCACCTCTCACTTTCTCAAGAAGATATTGACTACGTTTCATTTGAGCCAATGAAAGAAATAAAAAAATGGCATAATCAAGATATAAAGTTCGTTTACTTAACGTTTGATGATGGACCTTCTCATAATGCTGAAAAAGTATTAGATATTTTAAAAGAGAATCATGTTCCTGCTACGTTCTTTGTTCTTGGAACGTCAATTAATAACAATACAGATTCACAGGCTATTTTAAATCGCATGTTAGACGAGGGACATTATATCGGAATGCATACGATGACACACCAATATGATTATCTTTACAAAGGGGCTACAGCACCACAAAATTTTGTGAATGAATTGAAAGAAGAACAACAATTAATCGCGTCGTTAACCAATGGGTTTGAAAGTCAATTATGTCGCGCGCCTTATGGAACAGGTGGGGGAACATTTAAAGATGGACATGTACAAGCTTTAAAAGATAATGGATTGAAATGTTGGGATTGGGATGTTGATTCCTTGGACTGGAAATATAGCAATCCTGACCAAGTCATGGATAATGTTAAATACTATACGGAAATGAATGCTAAGAAAGAAAACCTCGTCGTGTTATTCCATGAAAAAAATAGTACCATTGAGGTTTTACCTCGCGTTATCGAATACTATCGTGATTTAGGTTATGAATTTTTAGCTTATAATCCAAATCATCACTTTAGTAAAAACTTTTTCCACAACGATGACATTTAGGAGGAATTATTTATGAGAAATAAACCACTCATTACCATTATTATTTTAACAGCAATCGGAATTTTCATAGGATTTAATTTTCAAACCCCTGGCATGAAACAATATAATCAATTAAATAAAATTGATGAAAGTATTCAGACTGCCTTAGTTCACGAAGACACTACTCTTACAAAACGACTTGATACGTTTTATCAAACAGTTAACACGATTATTGAACAAGCAACCACTTCTGAAAATCAAGATCAAATTTCATTTGAATCGTACGAAAGTGAATTTGCTATTCTATCACGTATGAATCAAAATTTAGCCGAGGTATTAAAGGCATCACTAAACAAACTTCCTAATAATGATCTTGGTCATCTTGAAAAAGAAAGGTTAACAAGCTTAGAGGCATTAACTCAAGCAATTGAAACACTGATTAAAGATCTTAGTAATCTTGAGGAAATCGTTCATACCGCTAAACCTGTTCAAGCGAGAGATTATGTGCTAAATATACAAGAAAATTTTAATAATATTCAAGTCCTTCAACACCGTTACATCGATCAATACCAAACATATCTAACTGCTAAAACAGATTTTTATCAAAGCTTGAAATAATCACTCTCACGACTTCTTTCATTTAATCATATACTAGTATTAAGTTTTATCATATTAATGCTCAAACTTTTCCATACTAATAGCAAAGGAGATGGTCATATGATTAAGTTTTTTGCCGATTCAAGTCCTCAATCATTAGAAACAAAAGTGAATCATTGGATTGAGGAACACGGCACGATTGAAGTCTTAAATATGAGTTATGTTATTTTAAACGAACCAAGTACAATGTATCATCTTGCTCTATATTATAACGATGTAACCGTTGATTGGTAATTAAAACCCCTTCATTTAATCTGAAGGGGTTTTATCGTATTTTAAAAAGCCCCTGTAGTGGATCAGTTCTACAGGGGCTTTTTCTATCTGTTCACCTAGTGATAATTATAGATCATCTCTACTCACTAGGAGAGAGATAAAAGTTTTCGCCTATGAAAAACTTTTATCTAAACTTATATAGTTAAAGGAAGCTATCACAATGTAACGTTTATTTATTAGAAAAAATTTATTTTTAAAAAAGGAAGTTACGGATTATTTTTTAAATTTTAATGGTTCCACGTGCCAAATTTGATCAGCATATTCTTGGATAGTTCGGTCTGATGAGAAAAGATTAAACAATACATTAGTAATGAGAATAATAAAAAATAAAACCACCTGAAACCATTGTTAAATCAATATCCTTAATTATA
>NZ_CALIOS010000111.1:0-14276 GCF_938044715.1 uncultured Turicibacter sp. | reverse complement strand
TTTTCGCAATCTGTCTGGGACATCAGCTGATGGCTCTGGCTACCGGCGCAGATACCCACAAAATGAAATATGGACACAGAGGAGGAAACCATCCTGTTAAGGATATAGATTCAGGAAGAGTTTATATTTCATCCCAGAATCACGGATATATGGTAGATGGAGATACTATTAATCCGGATGTGGCAAAGGTTGCCTTTGTAAATGTAAGACAGTAGAAGGTTTAAGATATATTAATAAGAATATTTTTACGGTTCAGTTCCATCCGGAAGCATGTCCGGGACCACAGGATTCGGATACACTTTTTGATGAATTTATCAATATGATGGAGGTGAGAAAAAATGCCTAGAGATACCAGAATAAAGAAAGTATTAGTTATTGGCTCAGGTCCTATTGTTATAGGTCAGGCAGCAGAATTTGATTACGCCGGAACACAGGCATGCCGTTCTTTAAAAGAAGAAGGCATTGAATTTGATCCTCGTGCAGTCGAGTTATTAGTGAAGTTCACGCATGCTAAGCTTGATTTAATGTATCAAGAACTAGATAAAATCTTTTTATATTTTTTAGATGATGCGACCTCTAAATATTTATCTGTTGACTTAATTCATCTGCTAGTTCCAAGACAGTTAGAGGATAACATATTCTTACTAACAGATGCTTTGATGCAACAAAAAGTAAAAGATGCTTATCTTATTTACCAGGACTTACTCACGCAAAATGAGGAACCCTTTAAAATTTTAATTATGATCGCGAATCAATTCCGCTTAATGTCACAGGTTATTCAGCTAAGTCGTCAAGGATACCGTGAAGCAGAAGTGGCTAAAACATTAAATGTACATCCCTATCGTGTTAAATTAATTCACGGACAATCTCATCGTTTTGAGTTAGACTTAATTCAAAGTTATTTATACCAATTAGCTCAAATTGATTATAAGATTAAAACAGGTCTTTTAAAAAAGGAATTAGCACTTGAAATGTTTATTCTCAATTTAAAATCACGATATTAGCAAGACTTTTCATAAGTTTTGCTTTTTTTTTGCCATAAATAACAAAGGATATTGTTCGTCAAGCCGTCCAAACTATAAGAGATTTCGACAAAACAACTTTATTTATGTCTCTTTTGAAAGTGCTTTTGAAAAATTTTCATAAAATGATATCATTTTTCGATACATTATTCCTTTTTTGTTGTATAATAATCGAGTATGAATTTTTTAATCTAGCCAGATAGAGGTGCAAAGCATGAATATTAAAAATATTGCCATTATTGCCCACGTTGATCATGGTAAAACGACTTTAGTCGATCAATTACTTCGCCAAGCGGGAACATTCCGTGAAAATGAAGCAGTTGCTGATCGCGTGATGGATTCAAATGATATCGAACGTGAACGTGGAATTACGATTTTAGCGAAAAATACTGCGATTGATTATAAAGATTATCGTATTAACATTTTAGATACACCAGGACATGCTGACTTTGCAGGGGAAGTTGAGCGTATCATGAACATGGTAGATGGTGTTTTATTAGTTGTTGATGCTTACGAAGGAACAATGCCTCAAACTCGTTTCGTCTTAAAGAAAGCATTAGAACAAAAATTAACACCAATCGTTGTGGTTAATAAAATTGACCGTCCTGCTGCTCGTCCAGAGGAAGTAGTCGATGAAGTGTTAGAATTATTCATTGAATTAGGGGCAGATGATGATCAATTAGAATTCCCAGTTGTTTACTGTTCAGCTTTAAACGGAACAGCAAGCTTAAGTTCAGATCCTGCGGATCAAGAAGAAAACATGGAATCTATTTTTGAATCTATTTTAGAAAACATTCCAGATCCAGGAATGGATCCAAACGGTACACTTCAATTCCAACCTGCTTTATTAGACTATAATGAATATGTAGGGCGTATTGGGGTAGGACGTGTTGTACGCGGAACGATTAATGTGAACCAAATGGTTTCAATTTGTCGTTTAGATGGAACAACTCAACAATTCCGTATCACGAAATTATTCGGATTCTTAGGATTAAAACGTATCGAAATTGAATCAGCAGAAGCTGGAGATATTGTAGCCATTGCTGGATTACCTGATATCAACGTAGGTGAGACGGTTTGTGAAATCGGTCATGAAGAAGCATTACCAATTTTACATATTGATGAACCAACGTTAAAAATGACATTCTCAACGAACTCATCTCCATTCTCAGGACAAGAAGGAAAACACGTCACAGCTTCTAAAATTGATGAGCGTTTATATAAAGAAATTCAACGTGATGTTTCATTATTAGTTGAACGTGTTGGAACGAAAGAAGAGTGGGTTGTTTCAGGTCGTGGAGAACTTCACTTATCAATCTTACTTGAAAATATGCGTCGTGAAGGATTCGAACTTGAAGTTTCAAAACCAGAAGTTATCATCCGTGAAATCGATGGTGTCTTATGCGAACCATATGAATATGTTCAAATTGAGTCACCTGAAGAGCATGTCGGAAGTGTGATTGAAGCCATGGGATACCGTAAAGGTCAATTACAAAATATGATTCATAATGAAAATGGACAAGTTCGTTTAATTTATGATGTACCATCACGTGCTTTAATTGGATTCATGACAGAATTCTTAACTTTAACAAAAGGTTACGGAATCATTAACCATACTTTCTCTGAATACCGTCCGATGGAAAAAGGTTCAGTCGGAGAACGTAAAAATGGGGCTTTAGTTTCAATGGAAAACGGAAAAGCAACAAACTACGGTTTAATGGGACTTGAAGATCGCGGAATCATGTTTATCGAACCAGGAGCTGCCGTATATGAAGGGATGATCGTGGGAGAAAACAACAAAGATTTAGATTTAGCCGTAAACGTAACGCGTGCAAAACAATTAACAAACTGTCGTTCAGCTGGTAAAGATAATACAGTGGTATTAAAGAAACCACGCTTAATTACACTCGAATACGCCTTAGAATATATTAACGAAGATGAATTAGTTGAGATTACCCCAACATCAGTTCGTCTACGTAAAAAAATCTTAGATACAAATGAGCGTAAAAAATACGACAAACGTAAACGTAATGCTGAGTAATGTTTCATTAAAAAAACGTCTAAGTGGCACTTTGCTACTGAGACGTTTTTTTATTTTTAGGGAAAACCATTTTTATTTAAATTTAAAAGACCCGAAAAAAATTCGGGTCTTTTAGGAGTTAAGGACGTGGACCTTTAGAAATAATGACGTTCATAATATCACCTTCACTTGCATTGTATCCTGCTTGACGATCCTGACTTGCAATGGTTCCATCAGGAGCATTTGAATAGTCATAAGTAAAGACACACGTTAATCCGCTATACTCGCAAGTTTGACGAGCATCATATTCAGATAATCCTGTTAAGGCAGGAACTGTTAAATGACCGCCAAGGTTAACAACGATTTGAATATTAGCACCTGTTTCAACACGGCGATCATAAAGAGATTGCGCAATAATTTTATTTTTCTCAGCTGAGTCAACATATTGATAGGTAATCGATGGCGTAATATTAGCACCTTTTAAATTTTGCTCATCTACCCATTCCATAAATGAAATTTCAGTATCTCCGATGAAATTTTTTACGCCTACTTTACCAAGTGATATTGTAATTGTGACTAAATCGCCTTTTTTAATCACTTCACCAGAAGAAATACTCGATTCGATAATCGTATTAGCTGCCACCGAGTTATGGTATTTTTCAGTCAACATTAAGTTTACTGTATTTGCAGTCGCCCAAGCCTTGATTTCTTCAATCGTCATTGAATTTAGACTTGGCACTGTAATACCAGGTCCTGTTGAAACTTCAACCGTTAGTGTTTCAGTTTTTGGATTAAATTCAATTTCTGGTTCAATGCTTTGAGTGATGATTTGGTTTTCTGGCACCGTATCATGCGCCACTTTCTCATATACGACGGTTACGTTGTTTTTTTGAGCCCATGCTTTGACATCATCTTCTGTTTTAGTTTTTAAATCAATCATGCTCATCATAAAAGGTGAACCTGTTGAAACATAAAACGTTACTTTTGTCTTACGTTTAATTTCGGTTAGGTCTTTATCTAAATCCGATTTAATAAAGTGATTTTTTTCAATGGTTTCATCTGCTAAATTTTTAATGGTCGCATTCATTAAATTATTTTCATCAATCCAGTTCATTAATTCGTCGGTTGTCCATGTTTCATCAAAATCTGGAAGTGTCACGATGACTTCAGGATCGATTCCAAGAGACATCACCAACGTCATCTCGCCCCCTTTTTTTACTTTCTTACCGGGTGCGATATTTTGTGAAATAAGTGTTCCTTTTTCAAACTCGTGATTATATTCTTCGACATATAACATCGTCATGTTATTTTTGGTTCCCCATGTCGCAATTTGCGAAGGCGTATAGGCTGAGAAATCAGGAACCTCTACCTTATTCCCAAAGATAAGATAGAAAATAACAGATAAAACGGCAACGGCACCTGTTATTAAGGCAATGATTTGATTTCTTTTTTTATTAGGATTAATAAAACGTTCATATTTTTCATCTGTTTTAATTGAAACACCGGGTCCTTTTGGTGAATTTACTTCAACTTTTTCTGGTTCTGATTTGACCGTTTGACGTAAATCTACTTCAATTTTGGGTGTTGGTGTTGATTTGACGGGTTGTTGCGTAAATGCTTTTTCATAAGGTTTTGATTCAAGAGGTGTTTCTTTTGGTAATTCATTGTTTAAAAATTGATTAAAAAAATCATTATTTTTCTGACTCATACTTTCCTCCTATAACACGTTACCTACCTAAATTAGTTAATTTTCTCCTTAAAATGTTTAAATATCCTTTAATTAGAATACAATCATTATACTCTGTTTAAAAATACCATGTCAATTTGTTAAAGCTTGAACTTTCTTAAGATTTATTAACATTTTAATTAATTCGTTTATTAAACAATTTAATTTCGGAGACACTAAGTAAAGTGGCACACATTTAGGCAAATATCGATAAAACTGTGAAAATAAGTATATTTTTATCTAGTTAAGATATTGACAAACTATTGATTAATTATATAATAGAATAGGTTTATTATTAGTAAACAAATAGTTTATTTATTTAGTCGAAAAGTTGAGGTGTTGCCATGATAATCGGAGAAAAAATTAGGCGTTTACGAATGGAACTTCAGTTAACACAAGAAGAATTAGCTGATCGTACCGAATTAACAAAAGGATATATCTCACAGGTAGAACGTGATTTAGCTTCACCATCGATTGCAACCCTTGTTGATATATTAGAAGCACTAGGAACAACTCTTGGTGAGTTTTTTGCTGAAGAAAAAAATGATCAGAAAGTTGTTTTTCAACGTGAAGATGTATTTATAAAAGAAGAGTTAGATTATAATATGACCATTCGCTGGATTATTCCAAATGCTCAAAAGAATGAAATGGAGCCGATCATTGTGGATTTAGAACCAGGTGGAATGTCATATGATGATGAGCCTCACCATGGTGAGGAATTTGGTTATGTGTTAAAAGGAGAAGTTGAGCTTGTCCTGGGAACTAAACGATATAAAGTGAAAAAAGGCGAGAGTTTTTATTATAAAGCAGATGTTGACCACAAGTTAAAGAACAGTTCAAAAGCACCTGCATCTGTACTTTGGGTCGCGACGCCACCAACTTTCTAGTTATTTTGAGGAGGATCTGGTATGACAAAAGTGCCATTAGTTGAGATTAAAAATTTAACAAAAGAATACGATGGGGACATTATTTTAAAAGGAATCGATTTAACGATTCATCAAAATGAATTTGTTACCTTATTAGGACCATCTGGTTGCGGTAAAACAACCCTTCTTCGTATTATTGGTGGATTTGATACACCGACATCGGGTGAGGTAAAGTTTGATGGAAAAGACCTTATTCAAATTCCATCTTATAAACGTGAAATTAATACAGTTTTCCAAAAATATGCGTTATTTCCGCACTTAAACGTGTTCGATAACATCGCATTTGGATTAAGAATGAAAAAAGTGCCAGAGTCTGAAGTTAAAGAACGTGTAAACCGTATGTTGAAAATGGTTAAACTTTTTGATTATGCTAATCGTCGTATCGATTCATTATCTGGAGGACAACAACAACGTATTGCGATTGCTCGTGCCTTAGTTAATCGTCCAAAAGTTCTTTTACTTGATGAACCATTAGGAGCGCTTGACTTAAAATTACGACAAGACATGCAATATGAATTAAAAGAAATCCAACGTGAAATGGGAATTACGTTTATTTTTGTTACTCATGATCAAGAAGAAGCCTTAACGATGTCGGATACCATTGTTGTCTTAAATGATGGATTAATTCAACAAATTGGAACACCAGTTGATATTTACAATGAGCCACGTAATCGTTTTGTTGCAAACTTCATTGGAGAAAGTAACATTGTCCGCGGAGTGATGCTTGAAGATTACAAAGTTGAATTTGAAAATCATGTTTTTGAATGTGTCGATCGAGGATACAATGCAAATGAAGTAGTTGATATCGTCATTCGTCCTGAGGATTTACAAATTGTTTCAAAAGATAAGGGAGCCTTTACAGGAGTTGTAGATACGGTCATCTTCAAAGGGGTTCATTATGAAATTATTGTGATGGTCGAGGGGCGCGAATATATTGTACATAGTACACAAAGTGCAGAAGTCGGGGCAGAAGTTGGGATGACAGTTGCTCCAGCTGATATTCATGTCATGGAAGTTGGGGTATAGCTCATGCATGAATCAACAAAACGTTTAAGTTATCCTTATATTGTGTGGATTTCAATCATGATCATCATCCCAATGATTTTGATTTTCTTATATAGTATCATTGATCCAAGTGATGGAAATCCAATGGCCTTCAGATTTACGCTTGAAAATTATGTTAAATTCTTTAATCCAATCTATATTGCAACTCTTGGGCGTTCGTTATGGATCGCCTTTGTTTCGACATTATTATGTTTTATGTTTGGGTATCCACTAGCTTGGATTATTGCTCAATTATCTCCCAAACGACAATCTTCTATTTTACTATTATTTATTATGCCAATGTGGATTAACATGTTATTACGTACGTATGCATGGATCTCAATTCTTGGAAAAAATGGTATTTTGAATAATATTTTAGATTTCTTCGGAATTGCGCCCGTGGACATTATGTATTCTGATTTTTCAATTATGTTAGGGATGGTTTATAACTTCTTGCCGTTTATGGTGTTACCAATTCATACGGCTATCTCTAAAGTAGATAAGAACTTGATTGATGCGGCCCGTGATTTAGGAGCTAATAGCAAACAAGTCTTTACCCGTGTCGTATTTCCGTTAACATTACCAGGGATTATTACAGGAATTATCATGGTCTTCTTACCGGCTGTGAGTACGTTCGTCATTCCACAGTTACTTGGTGGTGGACAATTTATGATGATTGGGAACTTAATTGAAAAACAATTCTTATTAACAGGTAATTGGTACTTTGGATCAGCTTTATCCATGATTCTGATGCTCTTTATCTTACTTTCAATCTGGTTGATGAAAAAATTCGATTCAGATGGACAAGCAGGAGGTGCCTTACCATGGTAAATAAGTGGTTATCAAGATGTTACTTAGCTTTAATGTTCCTTTTCTTATATGCACCGATTGGCGTTCTTATTTTATTCTCGTTTAACGAATCAAAATCGAGCGGAAAGTGGACTGGATTTTCACTTCAATGGTATCAAGAGTTGTTCCAAGATAGCAAAATGCAAACAGCCGTCTTATATACCGTGGTTGTGGCCGTTATTGCCACAGCTATTTCGGTTGTCGTTGGAACCTTTACCTCGATTGGAATTTATAAACTAACAAAGAAAACGAAAGCCTTTGTTTTAAATATTAACTATTTGCCAGTTATTAGTCCAGATATCGTGATTGCGGTTGCCTTAATGATGCTCTTTAAAACCGTTAAATTAAACTTTGGATTTACGACCATGCTACTTGCTCATATCATGTTCTGTATTCCTTACGTTGTTTTATCTGTTTTACCTCGTCTTTATGCGATGAATCCGAATATGGCTGAAGCGGCAATGGATTTAGGTGCTACACCGATGCAAGCGATTCGTAAAGTCGTTATTCCAGAGATTATGCCAGGAATTATGGCAGGAGCCTTAATGGCCTTTACGATGTCGATTGATGACTTTGTGATTAGTTACTTTACAGCTGGAAATGGTGCGACAAACTTATCCATTGAAGTTTATTCAATGGCAAAACGAGGAATTCGTCCGACTGTTAATGCTTTAGCGACTATTATGGTAAGTTTTGTATTAATTTCAGTTTTAATTTCAAATAATCTTTCAATTAGAAAGAAAAAGGAGGTGTAGGAATCTCATGAAAAATTGGTTGAAGCTTTTGGGTCTTTCCCTTGTTGCCATGTTAGCGGCTTGTTCGAGTGGTGATACACAAAAACTTTATGTTTACAACGTGGGAGAATATATTGATCCTGAGGTATTAGATATTTTTGAATCTGAATTTAATTGTAAAGTGTATTATGAATTATATGATTCAAATGAAACGATGTATCAAAAGATTAAAGCGGGGGGAACAAACTATGACGTAGCCTTCCCATCGGATTATATGGTAGAAAAAATGATCAAAGAAAATCTTGTTCTACCACTTGATTACAGCAAAATTCCAAATTTTGAATATATTTCAGATGCGTATAAAAATTTACCTTATGATCCTGATAATTTGTATACAGTTCCTTATTTCTGGGGAACCGTTGGAATTTTATATGATAAAACCGTTGTTAAAGAACCTGTCGATTCTTGGTCAATTTTGTGGGATGAAGATTATAAAGGGAATATCTTTATGTATGATAGTCAACGTGACTCATTAATGGTCGCTTTAAAATTATTAGGTTACTCAATGAATACTCAAAATATTGATGAATTAGAACAAGCGAAGCAACTTTTAATCGATCAACGTCCGCTTGTTTATGCCTATGTTACAGATCAAGTCATTGATAATATGATTGCAGGAAATGCAGCATTAGCGGTTGTCTATTCAGGTGATGCGACCTATATCATGGATGAAAATGAAAACATGGAATATGCCATTCCAAAAGAAGGATCAAATACATGGGTGGATGCCATGGTTATTCCATCAACAGCTCAAAATGTTGATTTAGCCCATGAGTTTATTAATTTTATGCAACGTCCAGAGATTGCCTTAATGAATACAGAGTATGTCATGTATTCTACACCTAATACTGAAACATTAGAGATGGTTTCAGAAGAGGAGTGGACACAAAATGATGCATACAGTCCCTCACAAGATTTATTAGACTTCTTACCGATGGAAACCTTTAGAGATCCAGGGGAGTTTGTTAGAGAGTATGATGATATTTGGACACAAGTTTTAGCAGCTTCAAAATAAAAAAAAGCACTCGATTAGTTTAATCGAGTGCTTTTTTTTGGTAAAGAGAGAAGAGAATGCTGTTAATCATTTTACGGATTTAAAATAGGATTACATATAGCCGCACGTAAATCTTTAAATGACATCTATCTGCACGGATGCTGATATGATTATGAGTTTGACTTGCTAGGAAAAATTTTGACTATTCGATTAAATGAAACGAAGTAAGGTGTTGAAGTTGAGACATTCAAAATCACTGTCTAGGGGAGATTAGGGACTATGCTATTTAAAGGCTCCTAATTGACTGTGAAGGAGGTGTTCATCTTCAAGACGTTAATCTTGTAAACTACGTTGTTTTAGTATTGAATTGATAACCACTGCTAGTGATTGGGAATGGTTAATTGAAGGATTACGTTCCAATGACCAGTCGGTGTTTGGGATACTTGACCGTATTGCGTTAGAGATGGTGAGTTTTAACCAGTCAGTGGTAAGACGACAATAGTAGTCTTTCATTGGACGATTGAAATGATGTTCCTTAATCCTGTACACATTAGAGGGGCGATAATCTATGTGATTCAAGTTAGTCAGTTAAATGACGATGCTGGTGTTAATTTTATGGGAACTCTAATCCCATCAGGGATCAACTTCTTTGTCGATTCTCAAGAACAAGCCACTTTGACTTTTTTAAATAAAATTTTAGCTGCTTTTGTTCTTTAGTCTTATTTTTTCAAGTTTTTATAGGATGGTATAGGCGGGTTAATCCAATGAAGGAGGTGCCTGAATGGAACATAAGCAGATGGTCAGCTTGTGTATGAGTGTTAAAATAAAGAATCGTATTGGTGAAGAGATTTAGATCGTTTAATCGGGATTGACATTGAGAGTAGAGTGATTTCGATAACGATGAAATTGATACGTTTAAAAATCATTCTATTTCAAATTTTTTTAACAACGATAAGAAAAAGATGGGGGGGGGAGTCTGTTGATTGATTAAATTTGAATGAAGCATCTAAGTTTTATTGTAAGGGATTCATTTAATTCTGTTATGTGTTTTCGTTGTATGATAAAATAAAAGTAATTAGGTGAAAAATTTAGGGGGATTAACTTCATGAACGAACAGAAAAATAAATTGTCTTTTGAGGCATCCTACACATTAGATGTGATTGGATTACTAGACTTACTTTTTTCAGGTGAAATTGATGAGGATACGGAGTTCGTTCGTTACTTAGAAGAGCAATTAAGTGAAAATTGTGAGGGATTATTAAATAAAGTGCGCAACACTTTACCAAAGGGAGAATCAATTGGAAGCACCTTAATTCCTTTAATTGCAACGGATTCAGAATTTAATGATCTTCGTTTGTCAGAACTGTTACAAAGTCCAAAGTATCTAGTCACTCAATTAAAAAAACAAACGATAAAAAAAAATCTTTCTAAAGCTTATCAAAAGTTTTTAAATAAAGATGTAGAGAAGGTTTTTGAACAATTAGGCCTCGTTATTGCGGAACTTGAGCGATGTAAATTCAAGAACTTTTGGTTAGAAAATCGTTTGCCATTGATTAATGAACAAATAAAACGTTATGATAAAGAGTGCCAGCCATTAAACGTGATTGAAACGTTAAATCAATCACTCACGCCACAGCATATTGAGCGACGCAATGTATATGTGGTGAGTTTTGAATTACTAGATTTAAAGTCGATTCAACTGTTTAATGAAGATGTTGTCGTTTCGATTAAACGCTCAACTAAACAGGTGTTAGAATGCTTGACAGAACAATTATTACAACCCATTTCGATTCATAGGCAATTAAGAGCGCGTGTCCGAGCGTTAAAGCATGATCAAATGCTTTTAAATGCTTTAAAGCATGTGAAAGAGGAATATAAGGATTTAGGTTCTTATTTAGAAGCTAATGTGAAACTAGCGTATCAAATGTATTTAAACACTCAACTTCATCTTTGTGATCAACCTTATCAATATTTAGGACGCTATCAATTTGGGACATACAAACTTTCGACCTTGTTTTATCATTATATGCAGACTCATCCGAAAATAAGTTCTCAATCTATCTCTGATTATTTAGTAGAAGTTGTTGAACAAGTAGAGGTTGATCAGTTTGATCAACGCTATCTGACAATTATGAGCCACATATTATAAGGAGGGGCAAAGATGCCATCACCGATTGTGCACTTGAATGTTATCCAAAACGTTTCAAAACGTTTATCGATTCCCATGACATCTGATTTGTTGCTTGGTTCAATTAGTCCTGATGCCATTCATATGAGGCCGAATCAAACGTGGGCAGATAAGGCGGTCACACATTTTTATGACATAGCAGATGACGATTATGTTGAGGCGATTTTACAAGCGAAACAAATAATTACAGGCGTGACTCAAGACTTTAAACTTGGATATTTAATTCATTTATATACAGATTACCTATGGCGTGAAATTATTTATGCTCCTTATTTTCATGCTCGAAAAGAAAGGATGGAACGCTTAGAGTTGCATGCCCTTTATTACCGTGATATGCAACGAATCGATGATTTATTAAAAGGACAGGTCTTACCCTTATCGGCTGATTTAAAACAAGCCATTGCAATGCCGGTCTGTCCCTTGTTAAGTCGGGATGAGGTTGAACAATGGCGCCTTAAAGTTTTAAAGCAAGATTTAGAAAAAGATAAGCAAGGTGACACGGAACTTGAAGCCTTTTATATGACTGATATTTTGTTGTTTATTGAAAGGTGTTGTCAGCAGATCGTGACTTATTTTCATCTCTTTGAAGACTAGCAACCAAGTTGCTAGTTTTTTCTTTCGCTTGACTAAAAAAATATCCTCGTAATACAATAAACAAAGCAACCTAAGAATCGGAGGAAAAAACGTTGAATAAATATGATGTACTTATCGTAGGGGCAGGACCAGCCGGTCTTTTTACAGCTATTATGTGTGCTGAAAAAAAACAGCGCATTGCCATTCTTGAAAAAAATAAATCGTGTGGGCGTAAATTATTAATGGCGGGTGCAGGGAAATGTAATATTACACAAGCGGGTGACATTCATCACTTTTTAGAGTGTTATGGACCTAATGCAAAATTTTTAAAACATGCCCTCCTTTCATTTCAAAATGAAGACTTACTAGCTTTCTTTAGAAAACGTGGCTTAGAATTTATGACAACCGAAAAGGGAAAGATTTTTCCAAAATCACAAAAATCGATGGATGTCTTACAAGTTTTATTAAAAGAATGTCACAAACGTCACATTGACATCATCACTGAAACGGCTGTACAGTCAATCGAAAAAGTAGATGATCTTTTTACTGTGAAAACCAATCAAGTGTCATATGAAGCCCAAAAAGTTGTGATTGCAACAGGAGGACTGAGTTATCCTCATACTGGGTCAACAGGAGATGGACAAGTCATAGCAAAGTCATTCGGACATAAAATTATCCCAATGAAGCCTGCTTTAACGCCCTTAAAAATTAAAAATTACGAACTTGTGGATATGTCGGGAACGTCATTTGAAGACTTATCATATACACTTTGGCGTGGCGGAAAAAAAATAGGCGCTTATCACGGGGACTTTTTATTAACACATACTGGTGTTTCAGGCCCTGGAATTATCAATCATTCACGCTATATGCAAGCTGGTGATGTTATTAAATGTAACTTCGTTGGAGCTGAGTCGATTGAAGCATTTAGAAGTCAATTAACAAAAAAATTAGCAGCGGGTGGAAAAACACTTGTCAAAACGATTGTACGTGATTTAAATCTGACGAAACGCTTTGCTGATAAGGTACTTGAACTATGTCACATCAGTGATGACTTAAAGTGTGCTGAAATTAGTAAGGTGACACGCCAAAAATTATTAACGATATTAACGGAATACGAAATGGAAGTTAAAGAGCTTGGAGGCTATCATGTGGCCATGGTCACGACAGGCGGTGTTTCGATTAAAGAAATTAAATCCAAAACGATGGAGTCTAAAAAAGTTGAGAATCTATACTTTGTGGGAGAAGTATTAGACATTGATGGCGATACAGGTGGATATAATATCCAAGCAGCGTTTTCAATGGGATACATTGCGTCTTTAGCAATTAATGCTTAAAACTTACAATAGTCGAAGTTTGTATTTTCTTGACATCACATAATCAGACCGATATACTAGTGAGTGTTGATTTTTACCTTTTTCGAAGGGAGAGTTTAGAAATGAATCAAAGACTATCAATTAAAACGGTCGTTGCGATTGGGATTGGAGCTGCCATTTTTGTCGTTTTATCGCGTTTTGCCTCATTACCAACCGGAATTCCAAATACAAACTTTGAAACAGCTTATGCTGTCTTAGCTTTAATTGCATTATTATATGGTTCAATGGCTGGGTTAGCAACAGGGCTTATTGGTCACTTTTTAAAAGATATTCTAATTTGGGGAAGTCCATGGTTTAGTTGGATTATTGCCTCAGGAATGATTGGACTTGTGATTGGATTACTAGCCAAACGAATTGACATGGAAGATGGTATCTTTGGCAAACGAGAAATCATTATCTTTAACCTAGCTCAAATCGCGGCAAATATCGTCGGATGGTTTATTGTAGCACCGATGCTTGACGTATTGATTTATGCTGAACCGTCAGATAAAGTTTATCTTCAAGGAGCGGTTGCGGGATCGTTTAACATGATTACGATTGGAATTTTAGGTTCTTTATTAGTTGGGGCTTATGCAAAAACACGTACCCCAAAGGGAAGTTTAAAACCTGAATATTAATCCTTAGTTAAAAAGCATCTGAAGAAGCGTTATCAGATGCTTTTTTTACATAAAAAACATTGTCGAAGTTTGTCTGTTTTATAAAATTTGTGTTATAATATTGAAGTTAAATAAAAATCGAGATTAGGTGAATTAAAAAGAATGATAACA
>NZ_CALIOS010000110.1:0-13154 GCF_938044715.1 uncultured Turicibacter sp. | reverse complement strand
TACGATATGATTAAATAAAATCTTTTAGAAAAGAGGACATTTATGATTTGGTTTGGTGATATTACAATGGGTCCTGTCTCACAAATTTATGAGGAAGGACAATATGATGAAACACCGTATTGTGCAAACTGTAATCTTGAAGTTGGACCAGGTGGTCGTGTCGATGCCAAATTCCCTGAACAAGATGATTACAATCGTTGTCATCATTGCGTAAATAAATAATAAAAAGAGTTCTAATTTAATAGAACTCTTTTTATTATTTATGCGATACTCCTTTTAAGAATTAGAAGCTAGTGAGGTTATCTTTTAAAGTAATCATCTCGTAACACTTTTTGTCCGATTTCAAACATTTCAATCACTTTAACATCCATTTCTTCCATATAACTTTCAGTTCCTATCTCATCAAAGGATTCATAATATTCTGAATACTTATTATATCTTGCATGATCGGTGATCCATCCATAATCTTCAAAAATAACGGTTGATTCTAATTCACTAAAAATATCAATCCCAAATGCATGCTCATAATCGTAATCTAAATTAAATAAATTCGCCATCGTCGGAACTAAATCAAATACATTCATAACTTTTGATACCGTCTGAGCCTCAATCCCCGGTGTCCAAATCATGAGTGGAACTTTACGAAGCTCTTGCCAATCCCACTCATTTGTTGAATCATATGCCCATAACTTATCGTGATGAATGGGATAAGGATAATGATCCCCATAAATGACAAGAACTGTTTCATCTAAGACTCCCGCTTCTAATAGACGCCCCATAAGCACTTCGATTGATTGGTCGAAGGCATTTTGAGCGGCATAATAATAAACAATTTCTTCGTCATCAGACTGAATAAATGAGCTAACATAATCGTAATTTTCTTGTAGTTCAGTCCGCTGTGTGGTATAGGGCGTATGACCATTCGTCGTAATCACGTAACTAAAGAAACGATCATCTTCAAGAAAAATATCAGACGCAGCATTCATTAAATCCGCATCACTTGGCCAGTTCACCATATACTCCCACTCTTCTAAAAATTCTAAACCAAGTGCTTCTTGGTCATAAAAAGCATCATATCCTAGTGATTCATGATAGGCATCTCGATTATAAAATTCTCCGGTGTTCGAATGATAAGATGTCGCGCTGTATCCTGCCTTTTTAAACACAGACGCAATTGAATTTGGAAACGCGTTGTCGGTGAATTCATAACAAGTTGTGCCATAATTCACTGATGGTACCAACGAGGTATTAGAGATAAATTCCGAGTCACTCGTGGTCCCTTTATAATGTGGGGAATAATAGTTCTCAAAATAAATTCCTTCATTCATTAGTTTATATAATGTTGGGGTCGCCTGTTCATGAATGGCACGGCTGAACAAACTTTCTGCCATAATGTAAACGACGTTTTTCCCTTCAAAAATCCCACTCATCTCATTGTCGATATGCGTATGATTTAATTTTTGAAAGTAGTCGTCAATTTCAGATGTTTGTTGGCCCACTACTTGCGTTTTTTCTTGCTGATGACTGATAGCAAGTTTAATATCTTGTAGTGTATATTGATACAATCCAAATTCACTCATCGCTTTTCCTTTATCAAATAATGTTTCGTATAAATAAACATCATCTTTATATCGACTCCCTTCATTGCTTGCTTGTGTAAAAGTTAGCTTTGTGACAGTACTTAAGATAACAGACAAAATAGTTAAAGTCACGATAATCAGTTGATCATGTCGTGTTCGTTTTTTCGGTGATTTAAACCAATAGCACGCTAATAAAACAAATCCCGTGGGAATTAAAAACAAACTATATTTTAATTCTAATACCCGAAATATCTCCCCACTTACCGTTGATAATTCCATTAAATTCGTCATTTGATTAACAGAAAAAAAAGCTTGATAAAATCGATAATAAATCAATTGTCCCACTGCAATAATGCTAATGAGACTAAACGTCATGCTATAGAAAATAGGTCTTGCGATTCCTTTAAATAATAGCCCAATGGCAGCTAATAAACTACTAAATGAAATCGAAAATAAAATGGCTTTTAATGAAAACCAATCATAACCTGCCATTAATCGAATTAAACTATCCACGCAAACAAAACCCATGATGTATGCCAATGGCATCCCAAAGGTGCTAATTTCTCTCCATTTCTTCATTTTCATCCCCCTTACTCCTTACAATTATATCGAATTTATAATGAATTGTAAAATTTAGGTTAATTTCAAAGCTAATTTAACATGAATAGTCAATAAAGCATTTGATAAATCAAAAAAAATGTCGACCGCCTGGTCGACATTTTTTTATTATTCTGCCATTTCGTCAACACTAATAGGTTGAACGATTTCAGCATCGATTCCGATAATATCCATGATTTTTTCTGAACGTTCTTTGGTTGAACCACTAATCACAGAATATTTCACATTTTCAGCATTTAAGAAGTTTAAGATCGCATCATCCACCATTTGAGCAACTTCTTCATCTTGCCATCTTACGCCATCTTTCTTATAACCAAATTCACGTGGTACAAAGAAGATATAGTCATATTGAGGTAAATCACGAATCGCTAAACTATATAGGTCATTTAAAATTTCAATTTCTTTTTTGGTGCGAGTTTTATCACCTAGCATTAAACGTCCATAAATATAAGGAACGAATGTCGCATAATCCGTTACAGCATAATCGTGTCCATCTAATGCTTTCTCTAAATGTAATTGACCTAAATAAATTCCGTATTGCTCAGAAATTGATTCGATCATGCCTTTATCTCTTAAATAATCAGTACTGTATTCTGTTGCGACTCCAACATTAATATCTCTGATTTTTAAATCCACATATAATTGTTGAATTAACGTTGTTTTTCCACAACGTGGTCCACCTAGGATTGCAATTCTTACCGTCATAGATCACTTCTCCAATTTAAAAAATATTTTTTCTTTTCATACGAAATGCTGTGAGAATTAAATTATATCAATAATTAATACTTTTTTCAACGACAAGTTATTCCATGCTTCGACAACATAAAAAGTCTATCCAATGATAGACTTTTTATTGATTACAAACGTGGTTTTAATGTTAATCCTTTTAAGAAGTTACGAAGATAACGATCGCCACACTGTTTATAATTTTTTTGCCCTTCTTTACGTAACACCGCACTTAATTCACTTTTTGAAATCTGAACGCCTGCTAAAGCTAAAATTTCAAGCATGTCTTCTCCTGTTAAAGAAAGCGCAATTTTTAACTTTTTCATCACGACATTATTAACAGCGTTTTGTTTAATCGCAACAGGTTGCATCGGTTCTTGCCCTTCTTTTTGACCTCGTTTATACACAATTAACCCATTTAAAAACGCATCTAATGTACGATTATTACATTTTAAATTTTCCTCTGCCTCTTGATCTTGGAAAATTCCTTTATCCGGTGACTTAATTAACATTTTTCGAACTTCTTCTTCTGTTAACGTCACGCCACCTAATTTAAATATTTTAAGCATTTGACCGTCTTTTAAGTTTAATGCATATCTGATTCGAATTAAAATATCATTATTATCCATTAAAATGCCTCCATACTATGTCGAATAATCTTTATTATAACACAAATATCGAGGTGAAATTAAAATTCTTTTGATATTCCACTGAGGTGCGTAACTTAGACTGTTCCTAAATCCCCGCTCCATGTGTTTTCGATCCAGTTAATCATTCTCGTATTCGTGTCAGCAAGTTCTTTGTAACCTCCTTGAACAAAAAAGGCAATCATGATCAAGTCAATTGCAATCATCATGGGCTTAATCATTTGCTTTTCTTCAAACGTTAAAATGGTTACTTCGTCATATCCTTTAATCACTTGCTTGAAAAAGATTGATCATCTGTCACGTTTGGCCTCTTCTTGAAAAATACTAGCCAATGCCCCCGTTCCTAAATAACAAACGTCAAATAATCGCGCATTGAGTTGGGTTAAATCAAAATCAATATAGCCGACAATTTCATTATCATTAAAAATGATATTGGCGCCATGAAAGTCACGATGAATCGCCTGTCTTGGAAGATTGTTATAAAGCTCCTTAAAATGATTTATACACGTATTTTTTATGTTTTTTAGTTCAGTTAGTTCCGTTTTAGGTAAGGTTGACGCTGATACATACGTTTCAAGTTCTTCACTCACCCACCCCGATAACTCTTGTAACATATCATTATCCCACAAATCAGTGAGTTTTGGTGTAATTTCTTTTAACCCTTCGTGTAGCGTTGCTAAATGTTGCCCCAGTTCATAACCAAGCTTCGCCTCATCGGCTATAAAATAATCCGTTAATACGGATCCTTTTATTTTTTCACACAAAATAAAATAATAACCATCCATAACGACATAATCTTCGTGATTCACAGTTTGAATCGGGGTTTGCGTTTTAACATTAACCGTCTTTAATAATTTAGATAAATGAATGTGTCGTTTTAATTCCTCTAAATTCTCACTCATTCTCAATAAGTAATCATCATTCACGGTCCAAACGTGTGGTTGACGATTCGTTTCATCACTTATCGCTTCTGTTTCAATCTTCGCCTCCACTAAGTCGTAACAGGCTAATACATTTTTTAATCTAGTACTCATCAAAAATCCTTCCACCTGTATTATGATATCCCACACTTCATCTTATGGCGACCTCATTTATGATTCTGAAAAAAAGATGAGGCAAACAGATTGCCTCATCTTTTTCGTTTTTGTTGCAAAATAATACGTTCAATACTTTTTTGTGATAAACAGTAGTTATGAGCTAAGGTTTCCTTTGATTCCCCAGCTAAAAATTCTGTATAAATATTAGTATTTCGTTGATTCATTTCTTCTCTTATTTTCGTCTTAGTGCCCCACCCGAGTCTACGCTCCTCTTTTTTGGGAATATACAAATATTCGCCATCGACATATTGTTGAATGAGTTCAATAACTTCAAGTGGTAAAACATCTTTCGCTTTAATATAGCACATGTTGCGCCTCCTCAAGATTTATTCAATCTAACATGAGAGTTCGCAAAGGCTATTTAACTAATTAATCGCATAACCTCTGCTACGCGTTCATTGTCGGTTCCATCATCATATATTCCTCCTCTTTTCAGTCCTATTTTACGATTCTTGAGCGTTAAAAACAAGCCTCTAATTTAAATGGTAACCCATTAAACCAAAGTAATCGTTCCATCAAACTATCGTCATTATACGAGTTGAGAATCATATATGAAAATCTTGAATAGTTTGCTTTTATTTACACGATCACTTGAACTCCCGTCCCGATTAAAAGATATCATTTTGGGATAATCATTCTGATTTGTCTCTACTTTTAAGATAGGTTCAGAAATTTCTTGCTGTATGGAGATTAAAGTGACTGACGTGAGATTTAATCTTGAAATAAAAGGATTTTAGCTAAGTTCCTATCGACAAATTATTTAAAATCACGGTATACTTATGACAGATTGATTTTTTAAACTCCATCAAAGGAAGTGACAACATGCGTTTAAATAAATTTATAAGTGATTCTGGAAAAGCTTCAAGACGTGGGGCTGATAAATTAATTGCGGAAGGACGAGTTAAAGTTAACGGTCGTATTGCTAAAATTGGTGATCAAGTGAAACCTGGTGATGAGGTAATGGTAAATGGAAACATTATCCGTCTTGCTCGTAATCACGTTTATCTTGCTTTAAATAAACCGGTCGGAATTACGTGTACAACAGAAAAAGGAGTCAAAGGAAATATCGTCGATTTAGTTAATCACCCGCTTCGTGTGTTTAACATTGGTCGTTTAGATAAAGATTCTGATGGATTAATTTTACTTACAAATGATGGAGATATTGTCAACGAAATTTTACGTGCTGAAAATAATCACGAAAAAGAATATATTGTATCTGTTGATAAACCAATTACACCTGAATTTATTGAAAAAATGTCTAAAGGGGTTCGAATCTTAGGACAAAAAACATTACCTTGTAAAGTGACACAAATTTCAAAATATGAATTTAACATTATTTTAACACAAGGATTAAATCGCCAAATTCGTCGTATGTGTGAAGTATTAGGATATGAAGTTTATCGTTTACAACGTGTCCGTATTATGAACATTACGCTTGGAAATCTGCCAGTAGGACAATGGCGTGACTTAACCAAAAAAGAAAAAACACGTTTATTCCAAGAATTAAACTATCATCCTCAAGAATGGTAATTGAAAAAGCGAACGTTAGAAATAAACTAACGCTCGCTTTTTTTCATCTTTTTTATCCGTGCTTTCGTCTTCTTATCGACTTGATTTGATTCAATGATTTTTTGCAATGCTTTTTGATAAGTAAAAGGATCTAATGAATGATTTTCTAAGTAAGTCTGAGTCTTTTTTTCTTGTTTAATAAAACAAATTGAAATAGCCCATGCAACTGCCATCTGAGCATAATATCCTTGATGCTTAACCTGATCTAATGTCTCTAGCACAGACTCAATAAACAGATCTTCTATATAATAAATTAACGCCATCACCACAGCAAATCGAACTTCAAATTCATGAGATGATTGAAAATAAGGTTGTAAAAACGTCCAAACTTCCATTTGGTGGTCTTTCGTAAATTTTAACCCTGAACAAAAGCTATCACAGACTGACCAATTATTAATTTTGGGCACAAATTGACGAATCAACTCAAGTTTTGCATCCAAAGGAACCTTGATATAACCAATAATCATGCCTTTTAACATGATTTCTTCAAAGTAAAGTTCGTCATTGTTTTGTAAATATGCTTCATAATCCCTTTTGAAGATTTTTCTAGCCATTTGCCGAAGCTTTGGTAAACGAACTCCAAGTAAATGGTCGGTTCCAGGTAATAGTCGCATTGCGAACCTTTGATAGGTTGGCTCTGCTAACACAAGTAATTCATTTCTGATTGTTTCAATCACAACCCTTACCTCCCTTAACTTCAAGTATACTAATTTTTTGTTTAAAATCAACACGACTCATCCACCCTAATGAGAAGGAGTGGTGTTCATGAAAAAACGTGGCTTTGATATCCATGATACAAAATGGTTTTCAAAGACAGAGCAACTTCGATTAAAACAGGCCAAAGAAGAAATCGAGTGGCTTCTTGATCGAAACTATCCCATCTTACCCGTCGTTAAATTTGTGTCGGATCGCTATCAATTTTCCAATCGCCAACGGGATGCCTTAAAGCGTTGTGTCTGCACACAGTTACAAAAAGAAAGTCGAATCTCTCGTCGATTATCACTTTCAGCCTTAAACCATCAAACAATCTATATTGATGGATTCAACCTGATCATCACCCTTGAAGTCGCCCTATCAGGAGGCACCTTAATTCGTGGCCGTGATGAAATCATTCGCGATTTAGCCGGACTTCGAGGAACATACAAACTCATTGAGCAAACAGAAGAAGTACTGCGACTGATTGGTCAATGCTTAAGCTCTCATCACGTGAACCAGGTTATTTTTTATTTAGATGAACCGGTTTCTAACTCGCGAAATCTCAAATACAAGATTTTAGAGTTTTCAAAATTTTGGAACTTTAAAACAAGCGTGGAATTGGTTCCTAATGCCGATTTAGCTCTTCAACATCACTCCCATATCATAAGTAGTGATGCCATCGTTTTAGACTCTTGCCTCAGTTATTTTAATTTAAGCGAAGATATTATTCAACGATTCATCCCTGACGCGTTCATTTTAACCTTTTAGCCTCATAAATGCGGTATTTCTGTGTGAATCTTTAAATCACATTGCGAAAGTTTGTTAAACTTGCTAAAATTCAACGTATCTAGATGAGAGTAGGTGACGACACATGAAAAAAAGATGGATCTTCCTCTTCCTCATTGGCTTTATGGTCGTGTTTATTAGAGGATTTAAAGATATCGAAACAAAATATGAACTTAAAAAAGAACAGGAACGGATGGCTCATTTGGATGTTTCAGCCCTTGATTTAACGTATCTGGTCAATAAAGTCGATGAATTAGGTGGTGATTTTAATCAATTAAATTGGAAAGAGATAATCGCTTTCATTGGTGTGGAACAAAATAATGAGATGCACCAAATTAGTGATGAGGTCTTAACCTACACGGCCCAAGAATTTATGACGGATACCCATGTGAAAAGTTTTGATGAAGTGGTAGCAGATTCTGACTTTTCAGATGATGAAAAGACGCGTGCTTATCAATATTTAGACGATTTAAAATACGTCGGTTATGTTTCCTCAAAGCTAGAACCAAGCGCTAAAGAGGCACAATTTATTGCCCAACTCGTCCAACCAGCAGAGGCAAATTATTATGAAACGGGCATTTTACCTTCTATCACGATTGCCCAAGCTATCTTAGAATCTAACTGGGGAACATCTGATTTGGCGGTAGCGACACATAATTTATTTGGGATTAAGGCAGACTCACGTTGGGATGGTCCGAGTATGAGCTTTGAAACACTTGAATATGCTGATCAAATGGTAATTGGAACCTTTCGCCAGTATGAAAACTGGCAACAATCAATTGATGATCATGCTGCCTTTTTAGTCAATAATGCTCGTTATCAACAAGCTGGCGTTTTTGAGGCAAAAACGTATCGACTTCAAGCCAAGGCTTTGCAAGATGCTGGCTATAGTACAGCAGAAGATGAACTTGGAAATCGCGTCTATGCGAAACGACTTGGCGAATTAATTCGGCAGTATAATTTACAACTTTATGATCATGAAGTGATGTATGAAGCTTCATAAAAATCAGCTGATGTTGCATATTTTAACGGGGAATCGGGTAAATTAAGCTTATCCTTTGTGGATAAACTCTCTCCAATAGGTGTTTAGACGCCGCTAGTGATAAACACTTATTAAATTTTTTCTTTTATTTTCTTTCGTCATCAAAAACACCCCATCTCTTACCGATGGGGTGTTTTTATTGTTACTCAAGCGTGACATACCAACGTGGTACCACTTGAGTAAAAGAATCATAATCTTTCATTGTTTGTCTACAGCGACGAATCATGCCCTCAATTGCTTCTTGGCCAAACTTAGTAGCCCAAGTAATAGAATTAAGCGCTGCATACGCATTATATAACGCTAAGACTTTCCAAAATTCTTCACTTGGATTCCCTTGAAAATAGCCATGAATTTGACCGATTGAAAACGGGATACTGACCTCAACATTAAATGATTGCACTTTATAAAAATCCTCTACGTAATCACTCACTTGCATTCGATTGAAATCAATGACTCCTACTTCAAAATCTGAAGTTAAAATCAAATTCCCAACATGATAATCTCCATGATTCATGACCACCTTCAAATCATTTAAGTCATCTAAGTGCGATTTAATATAGTTGATAATTTTATCATCTTGCTCAACACGATACCCACAACGTTCATAACGAGCCAATTTTTCAAGCATCTTTTCTTTTTTCGCTAACACATCCACCACTTCTATTGTCGGCAAATCATGAATAGCCTTTAAAATTTTTCCGGCCTTTATTCCTAATTCATATTGCTTCTGCTCACTCAACACTTTTAGTGATGACTCAAGTGACTCTCCGACAACCCAAGTTAATAACATATAAACCATGCTTCCTGCATTACACGTCCCAAATTCAACAGCTCGTGACATCTCAAAGTCTAAAGTATTGAAGTTTTGAATTCGTTCAAACTCTATCCGCTTTGATTGATCCTGTGAAATATCTGATAACCTTAACATATATTCGCGGTTATGAGCGTCTAGTACATAATACTTTACATCACTTGACCATCCTGCTTCAACCTTCTTCACGATTTTAGCAGATTGACAAACCGCAATTGATTTCAAAACAGATTCCATTTTTATATCCTCCTCATCTGGAGTTCCTTGAAAACTAATCTAAACAAACTTCTATTTTACGTTTTCCCCCGATGTTTGTAAAGCGTTTTATTTTTTTTATAAACGATTCACCCTTAACCTATTTTCTTTCGATGTAACCCTCTTTAACCATTTCTAAATCAATACAGCATCAACCTTTTGTAAAAAAAGATGAAAGGAATATCCTTTCATCTTTTTTGGTCTTATTCTTCAATTAAAACGACGCTATCCCCGACTTTGATGTTTCCACCTTTTAAAACTCGTGTGAAAATTCCATTTTTCGGCATGATACATTGACCTACGCGGTAGTAAATCGCACAACGTGTATGACACTCTTTTCCAATTTGTGTGACTTCAAGTAAGGTTTCCCCCACTTGAATCTTTTGTCCAACCGGTAGTTCATTTAGTTTGATCCCCGATACGACTAAATTTTCACCAAATGCTCCAAAATCAACATTAGCTCCTTTTAAATTGAAATCTTCAATTTTTTCAAGTGCTAATAAACTGACTTGACGATGCCATTTTCCAGCATGAGCATCTCCTTTAATTCCGAAATTTTCAATTAGTGTTGCCTCTTGTACCATTTGTTTGGCCGTTCCTTTTTTTTCACTCATACAAATTGCCATGACTTGATTCACGTTGTTACCCTCCAATTTGATTCATAAACTTAACTTCTTCGTCTATATTCTCTTGATTAAATAAATGTTTTTCAGGTTTGTGATAAATTTGTTCATAGATGACGTGTTGCAATGCCTCATCAGTGATACCTGCTCTTATTAAATCTTTTAAACTCACACCAAATTTAAAATGTAAGCATTGCTTCAAAAAACCATCTGCACTCACGCGAATCCGATTACATGATTCACAGAAACAATTACTCACAGCAGAAATAAACCCGACTTTTCCAGGTCCTTGATTCACACAGACATATGTTGCCGGTCCACCTTTATCCGCTTTTCCAACTTCCACAACATCTGAGTAACTAGAGCAAATTGTTTGAAGCACCTCTTCATTTGTCACACCTTTATGCACTTTTCCAACTCCGATGGGCATGAGTTCAATGAAACGAACATCAATTGGTTTTTCTAGCGTTAATCTTACAAAATCTAAAATTTCATCTTGATTCACCTCATCGACAAGGACTGTATTTAACTTTACCTTTAACCCATAAGCTAAACACTCATCAATAAACTTTAAAACATTGGCTAAAATCCCACGACGTGTGATTTGGTGAAATCGATCAGCTTTTAATGAATCTAAACTAATGTTTACCCCTTTAAGACCGTGATGAGCTAATGTCTTCACTTGATCAGATAATACGGTTCCATTCGTTGTGAGATAAATTTCTTCAATCCCATCGATATCGTGAATTCGCTTTATTAATTCAACAATGCCAGGACGGACTAGAGGTTCTCCACCTGTTAATCGAACTTTTTTTATGCCAAGACGGGCACAGGCAGTCACAATGCGAATCATTTCATCATCGCTTAACTTACCACATTTCGGTAAAAATTCTTGAGTGGTATCTTCCATGCAATAAACACATCGTAAATTACATTGGTCGGTAACGGATAGCCTTAAATAATCTATTTCTCTGTTAAATCTATCTTTCATGTCGTCTGCTAAAGTGGTATTTAAAAATTAAATTCGCCACTTTTTCCTCCTGTTTTCTTTAACAAATGCGTTTCTTCAATCACCATTCGTTTATCAACGGCTTTACACATATCATAAATCGTTAAAGCAGCAGTCATAGCAGCGGTTAAAGCTTCCATTTCAACTCCTGTTTTATCCACGATTTTAACCGTTGCTTTTATATGAATCTTACTGTTTTCACGATCGACTTCAAAATCAACATTACAGCTTGAAATCATCAACGGATGACACATGGGAATTAAGTTAGACGTTTGCTTACATGCCATGATTCCAGCAATACGTGCCACACCTAATACATCACCTTTTCCGATTTTCCCTGCTTCAATTAAATGAAGCGTTTCTTCACTCATGCGAATACTTGAAACCGCAATGGCTACACGTGCCGTTTCAACTTTATTTGAAACATCCACCATCTGAGCTCGTCCATTTTGATCAAAATGCGTTAATTTATTTTCCATGTTAATGTCTCCTAATTTATTATTTTCCAAATGAACAATGCGGGAACGTACAAACACCACAATCTAAACATAATCCACCATGTCCATAGGCTGCAATATCCTCAGCTGTTAATTCTTCATCAATTAAAATACGAGGCAAAACCAAATCAAGAACCGTACGCTTAGAATACATCGCACAACTTGGCACCCCAAGTACCGGTGTTTTTCCATGATAAGCGAGTAAGAACATCGCCCCTGGTAAAACAGGTGATCCATAAGTCACAAGTCGACCTCCACTTTCTTTAATAGCAGACGGCGTCACATCATCAGGATCGACTGACATCCCCCCCGTACAAATAATTAAATCAACGTTCTCTTGAAGTCCTTGTTGGATGGCTTCAATAATTAACTCTTTTTGATCGGGCAAAATGACCTGACGACTCACTGTACTTCCATAGTATTCAAGTTTCTTTTTGATAACTGGTAAAAACGCATCTTTAATCGTTCCTTTATAAACTTCATTTCCTGTTGTAATCAACAAACATTTTTTTGCTTTAAACGGTTCCATCCACATAATCTTATCTGTAATTAAGGTTTCTGCTTCTTTAATTTTTTCTTCATCGATGACCAATGGAATGACACGTGTTCCACCAATCTTCTCTCCTTTTTTTAATGGAGTATTCGTATGAATCGTCGCCATCATCATTTCACCAATGGAATTTAGGGTCATTAACTTTTCTTTATCAATTTTCAAAACACCGTCGCAGTCCGCAAAGAAGTCGATTTTCCCTTCTTTGATTTCATCCGATGCCCTAATGCCATCGCCTTTAGCTAAATTAGAAAGCCGAATCGCCGCGTCATTTTCATGTAGTTGGCCCTCTTTCACTTCCCAAACATAAATATGTTCTTTCCCAATAGCACGTAATTTTTCAATATCCTCTTCTTGAATCAAATGCCCTTTTTTAAATAAACGGCCTTTAAATTGACCTGGGATGATTTGTGTGACGTCATGTGTTAGAATTGATCCAATCGCATCTTCAACTTTAATCATTTTCATACGATATTCTCCTTATTATGATGTTTAATGTGATAAACGCATCATTAATGTTTTATATAAACTCATTAAGAAAATAGCAACAATCAAAATAATCAATAATATTTGCGTCGCCATTTCAGTATTGTTATTTTCAATGGCATAATACATCGCCATCGGTAACGTTTGTGTTTTTCCTGGAAT
>NZ_CALIOS010000109.1:0-13123 GCF_938044715.1 uncultured Turicibacter sp. | reverse complement strand
AGATATCAAACGCTGGATGTAAACGAATAAGGAGGAATCAAACATGAAACGATACCTAACATGTGGAATCAATGAACAAATTCCAATCAACATTCAACTCTTCTGTTGGCAGTGCTATGATGCAGCTAAAGTAACAGGGAAATATGACTACCTACAGGTGTTTGAATTGAAGATATTAGATGAGCAGACCCAACAGGTTGAACATAGACAGGAGGTACCTGAATACAAACAAATCTATCATTTGAAGTCAACGAATCCAATTGATCAAAAAATCTTCATCATAGATGAAGGCGAATATGCCACGATGTTGTTAGCAGAAGAATATTAATTCAAAAAAGACATAGCCTATCTTATTTAATTTAGAATTTCATTAATGAATTTAAATCATTTATTCATTAATAAAATTCCATTAAAACAATAGGTCGATGTCTTTTTTTCCCCGCGCTCCCTATATGATTCAAAACGGAGGGGAATCAAAAGGGAGAATCCAAACGAAGTGAAATCAATAAAAAACTAACTAAATTCCCTATTTCCCTTTCAAAATAAAAAATAAATAAAAGATTTAATCAAATTAAATTCAATGAATAAAAATAAGATAGATATTCAAAAAACAGAGGGAAATAGGGAAAGTCCTTCACAAAGTCAGTCAAATCAAGGAAAAACCACTCCCTTATCTAAAGGGAGACTCAAAAGATGAGGCGGGAGAAGGGAGAGGGCGTATAGGATGTCAGGGTCAAAGATAAATCATAACCATTCAAATTAGACCCTATTTAGGAATATTTTTTCAGTCGTACTTTTTGATTCCTAAGCGTCCGTATGATAGTGATCAAAAGATAGGATAGTTTATTAAAAGGGCAATTAGGGCATATCATACGAAAAAAGTATTTCAAATTCATGATGAAATTTATTAGTTTTAAAAAGTTTATCATGAATCAATGGCCCTAAGCGCCCTGTCAGCTGAAATGAGTCGGAATGTCATAGAAATCATCTGGTTATGAAGAAGAAAGAAGGAAGGATTTAGGAAACGGTGGTTAAAAGCATGATAAAAGCAGTCAGTTATAGTCGATTTAGTAGTCATAATCAACGAACCGAATCAATAGATGCACAGCAGCGAGCCATTTACAAGTACATTGCGGAGAATCAATATACCCCTGTTGGAGATTACGTGGATGAAGCCCTTACTGGGACGAATACCCAACGCCCAGGATTCCAAAGTATGTTAGACGATGCTCAAAAAGGATTATTTGATGTCGTCATAGTGCATAAGATGGATAGGCTCTCCCGAGATGTTTATGATGCTTTGGACGTGCAAAGAAAATTAGCACTATATGGAGTGCGAATAGAATCTGTTATTGAACGATTTGAAGAGACCCCTGAAGGGCAATTACAAAAGGTCATTCAGTTAGGAGTTGGTCAGTACTATAGTCAAAACTTAGCCCGAGAAGTCGTAAAAGGTTTAAAAGAAAACGCTTATAAAACAATGCATAATGGAGGAATCCCACCCTATGGATTTGATGTGGACTCTGAAACAAAGAAGTATGTCATCAATGAAGATGAAGCAAGTGGGATTAGAATTATGTTTGAAAAAATTATTCAAGGATGGAGTTATCGTGAACTGGCAGAGTATCTGAATTTATTGGGATATCGAACTAAAATCGGAAATAAATTTAGTGCCACTTCATCTTTTTATGATATACTTACTAATCCAAAATATAAGGGTGAATACGTCTTTAATAGAAGTGTATCGAAGCCGAAACAAATCGGTATGAAACGCAGTCATCGGAAGAATAAGAATGAGGAAGAAATCATTCGTATACCTAACGGAGTTCCTGCGATTGTGGATGAAGAAACCTTTGAATTAGTTCAAAAGTTATTGAAACAACGACGTCGATCTAAAGGACAACATAAGGCAAAAGAAGTTTACCTATTAACTGGGCTAGTTGAATGTGCTGAATGTGGGTCCGCCTATCATGGGAGTAGTCGAATAGGTGGAAGAAACAAAAGTAAATACGTGTCATATCGTTGTAGTAAAAGAAAGAAATTAGAAAATCCTTGTAAGTGTAAAGAAATTAATAAAAGTTTATTAGATGAATTTGTAGTGAATCAACTTTATAAAACTTTACTCAATCCGATTAATCTACAACAACTGCATGAAGAAATAAATGTAAAGTTGAAACAGAAATACGAGGATATGGATCAGGATTTACCCCAATTACAGAAACAATTAGATGAAGTGAATCAAAAGATTTCAAATCTTGTTCAAGCGATTGCGCTGGGAGGATTAAGTAGCCTAGATACCATCACCCAGGAAATCCAACGATTAGAACATGATAAAGTTAAGCTAACAGAGCTAGTCCAAGAAAACCAAGTCAAGAAAGAATCATTAACTTTAACATTGGATCAACTGAAACAAGTGTTAGATGAATCAAAGGAATACATGTTATCCAAGCATGATGATATGGTGAAATATATTCTATCACGCTTTATTCATAAAATAATTGTAGGAAATGAGACCGTCATAGTTCATTACAACTATGGCGGTTTTTATTATGACTTTAAAAGTATTGTTTTGCTTGAATCGGTTACTTATCAAAGAGAAGAGATATACGAGTCTTCCTCGTGGAAAGAGGTGAGTTAGATGAAGAATCGCTTGGAAGATTATCGAGAGATTTACCGAGAAATGATAGAAATAATTGGGGAAGAGATGACTCAGAAAATCTATCACTACTATAAAGGACAACAAATCACGTTTCCAGTTAGAATGTATTCCAAGGAATACATCATTCAGTATTTATCAAATCATTACAATGGTCAAAATCTAAGACAGTTATCAAGAGAATTAGGTTATTCTGAACGATGGATTAGACAATTAGTGAAACGATATGAGATTGGAAGAAAAGAAGATCAATAGATTAGAACTAAAAAAAGATTAATCTCAATGTAGTAGATCCTACTAGACTCAGATTAATCTTTTTCTTTGTATTCATTTTCCTGTAACAGTTGCGGACGTGTATTTCATGGTGGAGATGGGGCGTACCGGTTAGTATCCACGTCCCGTCATTATGTATAGGTACATATTTTATGGTAAAATGAATTATAACAATAAGAAGAGGTGAGAGTGTGGTAAATTTTTATGAGATAAAGCAACTAATTGCTAGAGTATTCGGGGTTAGAAGTATAGAAGATAATGATGAGGATATTATTGTAGAGCTTTCTAATAGTAGAGTATCAGGAGGAGAAGAACAGCAAGGAAGTTATTCGTTTATCATATCTAATGTAGAATTACAGGAGCTATACACTAAGGTTTCTGAAATGCAGGGTGATAATTTGAGATTATCTACAGACTATAGTTACGAGGTGGCGATTGACCTTAATTATCCAATAAGTAGAGATCAGGAGTTTCCTATCCTTTCTACAGATAGTACTAATGGTATTCAGTATGAATTAGGTTATCCAACTATCGAATATTGCTTATATTTAATTATGCAGATTAAATATAAGATGAATCAACAGCAAGGACAAAATAGTAGGATGATGCCTCTACGACTAAGGGGATCCATTGATAGATATTTAAATTCAGATAACAATTTATCTTTATCAGATCTATTACCGCGAATAATTGGGGAATATTCATTAAAAATTAAGAGCACGAATGAAAAACCTAAATCATTAAAGAATTTTATAGGTTTGAAAGCTTCATTTGAATTTGAATTTATGTATAAAACAGGAATTTCACTTACTGAGTATTCAGATATTACTGATATGTTTAATATAGGAAGATATATAGGTGGAAGACGGAGAGATATAGCTTCTACGAATGTCGTCCCACTAAGAAAATATAATATTGATGTAGTCGATTATTATAAACAGGCGATTGAAGATGGCGTGGAGGTCATGGGTTATACGACGTGGGGATGCATCGATTTAGTGAGTGCCTCAACGGCTGAACTTAAAAAACGTTATGGTTTTATTTATGTGGACCGTCAACAAGACGGAAGTGGAACATTAAATCGCTACAAAAAGAAATCATTTAATTGGTATAAAGAAGTGATTGCGACAAACGGGGAATCACTGGTTGAATAAAAAGGGTAGTGCCTCTTTTCGGGGGACTGCTTTTCAGGTATAATTGAAATATAACAACATTAAACGCACATTAAGGGAGGGAGACAGCGGTGATCATCAAGAAAATTTTTAATAATAATGTGTTATTAGCAGAAAATGCCCAGCAACTTGAAATGATTTTACTTGGGAAGGGGATTGCCTTTCAAAAGAAAGCAGGCGATGCGGTTGAAGAAAGTAAGATTGATAAAAAGTTTGTGATTGATTCGGATGATTCAAAGGCAAAATTTATTGAGTTACTGCGTGAAGTGCCACTGAATCACTTAGAGTTAACCACGAAAATTATTGTCGCCGCTGAATCAGAACTTGGCACTACGTTTAATGATAGTATTTATATTGGGTTAACCGACCACATTAATTACGCCTTGTTTCGTTATAAGCAAGGACTTCAGTTATCGAACGCGTTAATGTGGGAAGTCAAAAAGTTTTATCCTAAAGAATTTAAAGCAGCAATGAATGCGTTAAAGACGATTGAATATTATGAAGGGATTTCGTTTACAGAAGATGAAGCGGGCTTTATTGCGCTTCACTTTGTGAATGCCATTCAAGATGATGAAGGAATGAAATTGACGGTTCAATCCACAGAAGTCATTCAACAGATTTTAAACATTGTGAAGTTTCACTATTGTATCGAACTCGATGAATCATCACTCAATTACAATCGCTTCGTGACACATATTCGCTATTTTATCCGTCGCTTACTCAGTCATGAGGTGTGCCATCATCAAGATGATGAATTCTTATTTTTACAGGTGAAGGAAAAATACCCACAAGCTTATGAGTGTGCCTGCAAGGTGCAAAAGTATTTAGAAAGCAAGTTTTGTACGGAACTAACTCACGAAGAGATGCTTTATTTTATGCTACATATCAATCGGGTGGCGGAACGAGAAAAGCAGGGAAAGTCGTAGAGTTAAGGATAGTATGAGGTCGAAGGAACTAACTATTTTGTCCTGCATAAAAATATTAAGAAAATGTATAAAAACAATGTAAGCGTTGAATAGATGTAACCGTTATAGTAAAATGATTTTTAGGAAAAGGAAAAACCAAAGAGTAAGAAAAACCTAATTAATCACAAAGTTCACTGTTTAAGGCGAAGCAGTTGAAGCGAGATGTGTTTAGTTAGGTTTTTTTTGATGTGAGTAAATTTGGTTAATGAAAGAGGGATTAGTGATAGTTTTTTGATACCTTACTTAGTCCAAATGACTCCATTGGTTAAAAGTTATATGATAATAGTTTTCATAAACTGAAATGAAGTAAATAGGATAAAAAAGTAAAAAGATAAATGTGTCAACGTTTGTAATGTTTAGATAGGTGTAAAAAACGTTGTTAATTGGTTTTATTATGGAAAATAATATGATATACTTTTGAAGAATGTGTAAAAAAATGTATGAAATTGTCAAAATTAGATGGTTGACAATGTTTTAATGGTTGAAAGGGAGTTGAATATGGAGAATACGGAGTATGAAATTGATTTAAGAGAAATTTTTGGGATGCTCAAAAAACGTTGGCTTATGATTGTGAGTATGACAACAGTGGCAGTGATTGCAGCGGTAGTCGTTAGTTTTTTTATCTTATCACCAGTTTATGAGTCCTCATCAACGTTATTAGTTAGTTATAAGCAGAATCAGGATACGGTGATGACTTATAATGACCTGACGATGAGTCAAAAACTTGTGAATACATACAGTGAAATTATTAAAAGTCGAAGTATCTCTGAAGAGGTGTTAAAGAAGTTAGACTTAGATTTAACGACAGATCAATTATCAGAAAAAATCTCGGTTTCTAAAGTTAGCGATACCGAGATTATTCGTATTAAAGTTCAGGATGAGGATCCGGCGTTGGCGGCCTTAATTGCGAATACGGTATCAGAAGTCTTTAAAAAAGAAGTGAAAAGTATTATGACGGTGGACAATGTGTCGACAATTGATACAGCGATTGCACCAGAAAATCCAGTAAAACCTAATAAAATGATGAATGTGGCGATTGCCGGTGTATTAGGCGTGATGGTGAGTGTTGGACTAGTTTTTGTCCTTGAGTTTTTAGATCGAACAGTTAAAACACCAACAGATGTTGAGCGTCATTTAGGACTACCAATTATCGGAGCGATTCCAGATATGGAATTAGCTAAGACAGGGAAATAGGGGGACAGAGGATGAATACAGATTTAATTACTTTACATAATCCGAAGTCACCGATCGCTGAAGCGTATCGTACACTTCGCACAAATATTCAATTTTCAAATGTAGATGGAGAGTTAAAGATTCTTTGTGTGACGAGCTCAGGTCCAGGTGAAGGAAAAACCACAACGTCAATCAATTTAGCGGAAACCTTTGCGCAGGCAGGGAAACGTGTTCTAATTATTGATGGAGATTTACGTCGTCCACGAGTCCATAAGGTCTTTAAAGTAAGTAATAATAAAGGACTAACTAATGTGTTAGCCGGACAGTATAGTATTGATGATGTGACACACATTATAGGAACAGATGTGATTGTCATGACAAGTGGACCAATTCCACCGAACCCTTCTGAATTATTGGGGTCACAGAAGATGAAGGATTTAGTGGAGCAATTAAAACAACGATATGACGTCATTATTATAGACGCACCTCCTGTTGGAATTGTCACTGACGCAGCGATTTTATCAACTATTGTAGATGGGACCATTTTAGTTATCGCTTCAGGGAAAACAGAGATTGAAGGGGCAAAAAGAGCAAAACAATTATTAGAAAATGTCGGCGCACGGATCTTAGGTGTTGTTATGACCATGATCCCGGTTAGTAAAAAGGGATATTACGGATACCAGTATTATAGTTATGAAGAGCAGGTAGAAGTACCTAAAAAACGTCGTCGATAACTGGTTTTCTAGTTAAGTGTTAAAACTCCTTTTTAATTTATAATTGGTGTTTAAAGTTAGTTTGATTTATCTCATTTTAATGATCATTCGAATTCATTAAAATGAGATAACAATATTTTTTCAGTGCCAATATGATGATTTAGAAAGTTGAGAACGATTACTTAAGAGGATATCTATTAATTAGAAAAAAATTCTATTAGAAAGCCTTTCATGAGTGTAGAGGTGAGAGAATAAATGAATAAGTTTAATTGCGTGGGACATTTGACGGAGGTAAAAGGAGAATATTCGATTGAGATAGAAAAAAAGGCATCGAAAAACTATTCTTTTATCAAACGTGTGATGGATATAATATTATCGATTATTGGTTTACTGATAGGGATTCCACTGATTATAATATTTTCGATTTTAATTTATTTTGAATCCCCAGGAAATGTGATTTTTAAACAGGAACGTGTTGGCAAAGGTGGACAGATTTTTACATTATATAAATTACGTTCAATGTGTTTAGATGCAGAGAAAAATGGTCAACATTGGGCTCAAAAAAATGATCCTAGAGTTTTAAAAATAGGTAAGTTTATCAGAAAAACTAGAATAGATGAAATACCACAGCTAATTAATATACTCAAAGGAGAGATGAGTATTGTGGGTCCACGTCCTGAGGTGCTAAAGTTTACTGTTGAATTTAATGCTCAATACCCAGGATTCATTAATCGACTCCAAGTTAATCCCGGATTAACTGGATTAGCTCAGGTATCAGGTGGATATGATATAGGTCCTGGTGAAAAATTAAAAAAAGATTTAGAATATATACAACAACAAAGTCTATGGTTAGATATAAAAATAATTTTAAAAACAATTAAGGTGATTATTACGGGAGATGGAGCGAGATAGTAGAGAAGATATTTAAAGGATGAGGGATAAATGAGTGAAATTGTATCAATTATTACTGCCACTTATAATGCGGAAAGATTTATTGAATTGACAATTCAATCGGTCTTAAAACAAACGTATGAAAATTTTGAAATGATAATTATTGATGATTATTCCACTGATCATACTTGTGATATTGTACAACGATATATGAAGTTAGATAAGAGAATTAAACTTTATAAACTTGACCAGAATAGTGGTGCTGCAGTTGCAAGGAATTATGGAATAAATAAAGCGATTGGACGATATATAGCTTTTTTAGACAGCGATGATTTATGGGATCGTCAAAAGTTAGAGAAACAAATAAACTATATGAAAAATCATTCTATAGGATTTTCTTTTACTGCCTATAGATTAATATCTGAGGCAGGCGAAGAATTAAATAAAGTTGTGGATGTTCCAACGCAAATTACTTATAAAGATTTATTGGGCAATACAATTATTGGTTGTCTGACGGTAGTAATTGATAGAGAGATAATTGGTGGGGTTAATATGCCATTATTAAGAGCTGGCCAGGATACTGCAACCTGGTTATCTATACTAAAAAAAGGATATATCGCATATGGATACAATGAAGTTTTAGCATCATATAGGATCGTTAAAGGCTCGATATCTAGCAATAAATTTAAAGCGTTAAAAAGAACTTGGAATATCTATAGAAATGTAGAAAAAATGAGTTTTTTGAAGAGTGCGATGTATTTCATTAGGTATGTTAAGAACGCAATAATTAAAAGAATGTAGGGAGTAATGTAAATGAAAATAACAGTCGTAGGAATTGGCTATGTGGGATTATCTAATGCCATTTTATTAGCTCAGCATAATGCTGTAATAGCATTAGATGTTAGTCAACAAAAAGTAAATCTGATTAATAATAAAAAATCTCCAATTGTTGATAAAGAAGTCGATTATTTTTTAGAAAATAAAAAATTGAATTTAATGGCAACTACCGATGAAGTCAAAGCATATAGTCAGGCGGATTATGTTATTATTTCTACACCAACAGATTATGATCCTAACTTAAACTCGTTTAATACTGATACTGTGGAAAGTGTTATTGAGAGAATTTTATCAATTAATCCGAATGCAGTTATGATAATAAAATCAACGGTACCAGTAGGATACACGGCCAAAGTTCGAACGCTGTTTAAAACAGATAATATTATTTTCTCACCAGAGTTTTTACGTGAAGGAAAGGCTTTATATGATAATTTATATCCATCACGTATTATTGTTGGAGAGCAATCAGAACGTGCACAAAAATTTGCGCAATTATTACTACAAGGAGCGATTAAAGAGGATATTCCAGTTCTATTTACCCATTCAACGGAAGCAGAGGCAGTAAAATTATTTTCAAATACCTATCTAGCTCTTCGTGTGGCTTATTTTAATGAGTTAGATACATATGCAGAAATTCGCGGTCTTGATACAAAGCAAATCATTGAAGGTGTTGGACTAGATCCACGTATAGGAAACCATTATAATAACCCATCATTTGGATATGGAGGTTATTGCTTACCGAAAGATACGAAACAACTTCGTTCCAATTATGAAGATGTTCCAAATGATATTATTGAAGCAATTGTTGAAGCAAATCAGACGCGTAAGGACCATATTGCTGATATGATTTTAAAACGTCACCCTAAAATAGTTGGTATTTATCGATTAACAATGAAAACTGATTCTGATAATTTTCGTGCCTCTTCAATTCAAGGAATTATGGAACGCCTGAAAAGTAACGGAATCGAAGTGGTTATTTATGAACCAACCTTAATCGAAAAAAAATTCTTAGACTACCGTATTATTCAAGATTTAGAGGAGTTTAAATACCTAAGTGATTTAATTGTGGCTAATCGTGCGTCTAATGTATTATCTGATGTAAAAGAGAAGGTTTATACCCGAGATATCTTTAATCGAGATTAAGAATAAAAGCTATAGGGTTAATGATTTAAACTAGTTCTTGATAAAAAATACCATGAGAGCCATGAAATAGAGCGATAATTTATTTTTAAAAGTTATTGTTTAACTGAAGACTTGTGGCATTTTTAAAAGACTAAAATTAAAGATTCTGATAATTCGTATAACAGGAATGGTGACGGAAATTTATGAAACTTGAAGTTTTGCTTTCGTGTATGAATCAAGATGATTTAACAATGGTTGAACTACAAAAAATAAAATCGAATGTATTAATAATTAATCAGACAAATAAGAATTCTTATTTAGAAGAATTGAGTGATGATCAAACTATTAGAATGATTTCAACTAATTCAATTGGATTATCAAAGAGCAGAAATTTAGCTCTGGCGCATGCGACTGGTGATATAGGTATTCTATGTGATGACGATGTAATTTATTATAATGATTATGAAAAAATAATTTTAAATGCATTTAGTGAAATAGAGGACGCAGATATTATTATTTTTAATATTGACCCTATAAACTTTGACGGAAAAGTAAAAAAGATAACTCAATTAAGAAAATTACCGAAAAATAAATATCATAGTTCGGTAAGAATTGCATTTAAATTAGAAGCTTTACAACGAAATCAACTTTGGTTTAATACTGATTTTGGAGCAGGTAGTAAATACTCATCTGGTGAAGAATCAATTCTTCTGAGACAAGCTCAAAAAAGAGGTTTGAAAATATATGAGTATCCAGCTACAATTGCCCAGGTTGATTTTTCTGATTCGACATGGAGAGAAGGATACAATAAAAAATATTATTATGATAAAGGGGCATTTACTGCAGCAGCGTATCCAAAAATAAAATATATATATTTTATTTATTATGTTATATCTTTACATAAAGAGAAAGAGTTATCAAATTTTCAAAAAATTAAATGGCTATTACGAGGTATAAAAGGATATAAACTAAATCTTAATTATGCTAGTTTTATTAAATATCAGTAATTTTCATTTTGTTATCATCGAAAATGGAGTGATAATATGAATCCTAAATTATCAGTTTTTATGCCTGTATATAACGCACAAGAATATCTAAAAGAGGCAATAGATAGTATATTAAATCAAACATATAAAAACTTTGAATTTATCATTATCGATGATGGTTCAACTGATGAAAGTTTATCTATTATTAAAAATTATTCGGATCAACGAATTAAATTATACAGTAACGATGTAAATAAAGGTTTACCTTATACGAGAAATTTAGGATTGAGTTACTGTAGTGGCGAATATATTGCTTTAATGGATGCAGATGATATTGCTCACCGAGAACGATTTGAGAAACAGATTGAATTTTTAAATCATTATCCTGAGTATGGTGTGGTTGGAAGTGATACAACTATCATTGTGGACAATAAAATTAGATCAAGAGTTCATAAGTATGGTAGCTATTCAGATGTTTCTGTAGGACTAATCTGTAACAATACTTTATCTAACTCAACGGCAATGTTTAGAAGAGCAATTGTGGAACAGTATCATATTTATTATCGAAAGGAATGTTTTGTTGCACAAGATTATGCTTTTTGGGTAGATTTATCAAAATATTCAAAAATTGCTAAAATACATCAGCCTTTATTAAATTATAGAACAGGACATGAAAATATAAGTAAAAAATCGAAAATAAATAAAGTAACAGAAAGAAAACAAATATTGGATCAAATCAGAATAAGAGCATTAGAGAATTTAAGTATTTCTTTAGAAAAAAAAGATAAAGAATTATTTAATGAAATTTTTTCTGAAAATGTTCAGGATTTTAAGCTTGAGAATATAGAAAAATATATCAGTTTGTTGAATCATATGATAGAAATAGGAAAAGAAAGGAATATAGAATGCCTTGAGTATACTATAAAAAAAGCTTTTCTAATAAAAGTTACTAAAATCAATGATTACTTAAAAAATAAAATTAAATTATTTAAATGGTGTTTAAAAAATCAAAGAAGTACAATAAAGTATGAATTCTTATTAAGAATTTTATTTTTCTCTTGTATTAGAAGAAATTAAATTTCTAGTGAGAAGTACTTAATATTAATATAAGAGGGTATTAAAATAATGAATAATTCTTTAAATAAATATATGATCATGCTAAGTGTTATTCCTATTTTAGGACTTTCAGCAGATCGATATCCTATTTTGAATATACTCAATTTAATGCTTTTGTTTTATTATGGGATTAATGGATATTTATTTTTAATAAAAGATACCAAATACATACAACGAGGATATAATGGTTGGTTTATATTTTTATTATTTTTATATGTTTTTATTATATTTTGTAGTTGTTTAATTAATCAAAATTTATCTGTGGGTGTGGTTTATACAAATATTTTCTATGTAGGATTATATCTGTATTATTATAAGTGTTTTGATAATTTTAGGGAGTTTATATTATATTTTACAAGAGGATTAATGATTTTTTTATGTATTAATTTAATATTATGCATTATTAAAGAGCATTCAAGCTATATTTATTCATCACAGCGATTAGCATTTAGAGGACTCTTTGGTAATAGAAACACCATACCCTTAATTACGATTCCAACCATGTTACTAATTACTATTAAATCCGATTATCTTCAGGAAAAGTTTAACATTTTTGATTTACTACAATTATTTGTATGTTATTACTTAATTATTATGAGTAAAAGCAGTACCGGATTAGTAATCGGAACTATTGCTTTAGGATATATTTTCTTTAAAAAATATTTAATTAGAGTATCTTTTCTTTGGAAAATGCTTGTCTATTTAACTCTATTTTTCTCATTAGTTATATTCAAAATACACGAAACAATATTATCAAATTTCATTACAATGATACTTAAAAAAAATATCTCTTTAACTGGAAGAACATTTATATGGGATTATTCTCTTCAAAGTTTAGTAAAATCTCCATTTATTGGATTTGGGAGCAAACAAAACTTAATCATGAATAATTTTGGTGTAACAGAAGCACATAACGGATTTATAGAGATATTAATGGCAACTGGTTTAACAGGATTAATGATTATATTATTAATTTTATGGTTAGTAAGAAAAAAATTAGATCAATGTCATTTTATTTTAGCAAATATAATCGGGACCTCAATTTTTATTTACTTATTAAATGTGTTAACTGAAAGTGGATTAACTTTTCATAAATTTGGATTTTGGTTATTTGTTATTATGTCTATAAATATTGAAAAAATAAAAAAAACAGTTTACTGAGAGTATGGATAGGTTACAATTAATTAGACAGTTTTTTTAAGGTCATGTAGAATTATAA
>NZ_CALIOS010000108.1:0-5880 GCF_938044715.1 uncultured Turicibacter sp. | reverse complement strand
AAATCATGATTCGTGCTGAATTTGAAACGGCGGATCAAGACATTACTTTAAAATTAGCACCAGTTGCAACTGAACTTAAGGTTTGGACAGCAGAAACGTTACAAAAAGTCACTCATATTTTACAATTAATCCCTTATGGACCTCAAACGATGAGTGCAAATGTAGCAGGACTTGTTGAAAGTTCAAGTAACATTGGTGTCGTTGAAATGACTGAATCAGAAATTGAGTTTAATAGTGCGGTTCGTAGCTCAGTTGGATCATTAAAACGTGAAATCAATCATCGTATTCAAGCGATTGCTGATTTAACTGGAGCTAAGATGGAGTTAATTGCAGATTATCCAGAGTGGGAATTTGAAACAGATTCAAAAATTCGTGATATTATGAAAGAGGTTTATGAGCGTACGGCAGGAAAAGAATTAGAAGTTTCAGCGATTCATGCAGGTCTTGAGTGTGGCTTCTTATCACAAAAATTAGGGAAAATAGATATGATTTCAATTGGACCTGATATTACAGGAGCGCATACGCCAAAAGAATCGTTATCTATTTCATCTACTGAACGCGTTTATGACTTCTTATGTCAAGTATTAAAAGAAATTAAATAATGATCAAAAGCATGTTCTTGTGGACATGCTTTTTTTACTAAAAACATAGAATGGTATAAAAGGGATTAGGGGGATTGGGATGAATTCGAAAATAGCAGACGGATTATTGTTATTAGTTGCGATTATTTGGGGAGGCGGATTTCCAGCAGTAGGGTTAGCGGTGCAAGAGGGGGTGGGGGCCGGCCAATTAATCACGTTGCGTTTTTTGATTGCAGGGGGAGTATTGGCGATTGTATTTAGAAAGCAGCTCTTGGATCTAAAGCGGATAGACGTGGTAGCCGGTGTGTTGGCTGGAATTTGTTTGTTTATAGGATTTACTTTTCAAACCATTGGAATGCAATACACAACGGCATCTAAAAATGCCTTTATTACATCATCGTATGTGTTACTAGTACCTTTATTTGGCGTCTTGTTTTTCAAAAACAAAATGAAAGGTTCGCAATGGATTGGAATGCTAGTGATGATCTTAGGAATTAGTATTCTGTCATTAGAGCGTGATTTTTCGGTGAGTATTGGTGACTTGCTGACGCTCATTTGTGCCATTGGTTTTGCTTTACAAATTATCATCACAGGATTATATATTAATCGATGCAATAGTTATTGTTTCACGATTATTCAAATGGTCACGGTGGCGATGGTTTCACTAATCTGGTCTTTAATTAGCGAACCATGGGCTGCGCTTAGTTTCTCAAGTGGGCTAGCGATTATGTATCTCGGAATCTTTAGTACACTGTTAGCTTATTTGTTACAAACCATCGCTCAACGCTATACATCCGAGGCTAAAGCTGGATTGATTTTATCAACAGAAGCGTTGTTTGGAGCTATTTTATCCGTCATGATTTTACATGACCCCATTACAAATCGATTAGTTTTTGGCGGTTTGATTTGTTTGATTGCTATATTGATGATTGAATTTGATTTTTGTCACTTAAAATCATCCAAATTAAAATCAAAAATCGTTGCTCAAAAGGAATAAGAGAAAATCATCATTGATTTTCTTTTTTTTTGCTAAAAATAGTGAAGTCGTTTCATGAACTGAGACGATTCGGTCACACTATAAGGTGAGGTGATAAAAATGAATGAACAAGAACAAAAAAAATGGCAATGCCGATCTGACTTAGCACTTGAAGCTGTTGAACAAATGGTGGGACAAGTCGATGAAGATCAACAAAAAGGTGTCCATTATCAAGAGGATAATATTAAAGGCTTAAAAGTGACTTGCATTGATGTTGAAAAAGAAGCTGAAGAAAGCGTGGGGAAAAAGGCGGGGCGCTATATGACACTCGATACGTCATCTATTTTATCTCATGATCACGATCAGCTGACCGTTGCTATGGAAGTCTTTGCGCAACAATTTAAAAAATTATTAGATCATCGAAATATTACGGATGAACATACTTGTTTAGTCATCGGACTTGGAAATGACCACGTGACGCCAGATGCTTTAGGTCCGATGGTGGTTGACGAAGTGATTGTGACACGTCATCTTTATGAACTAAGACCAGACGAAGTCGATCGTAGTTATCGTGAAGTGAGTGCTTTAGCACCCGGTGTAATGGGGATGACAGGGATTGAAACATTTGATGTGATTGAGTCGTTGGTCAAAAAAATTAAACCTGATTTTTTAGTCATGGTTGATGCGCTTGCTTCGCGTTCGATAACTCGTGTTAACAAAATGATTCAAATGACTGACACTGGAATTGCGCCAGGAAGTGGGGTTGGAAATAAACGTAAAGCCGTTGATGAGGAATCGCTTGGTATTCCTGTTTTTTCCATCGGTGTTCCAACGGTTGTAGATGCCGTCTCAATTACGTCGGACACCATTGACTTGTTATTAAAACATATTGGAAAATCATTAAAAGAAGAAAAGCGTTCGTATAAAAAATTAGTGCCTTTTTCAATGGTTCGTCAACAATATAGTGAGGATGATCTACCGTCGGATGAGTTACGTCAACAATTCATGGGGCAGGTGGGACTCCTTGCTGAGGAAGATAAACGCCAACTCATTAGTGAAGTCTTAACTCCAAATGGATTTAACTTAATTGTCACACCAAAAGAAATAGACACGGCAATGGAAGATTTGGCAACCTTGATTTCAAATGGGATTAACCGTGCTTTACATCAAAATGTACAATTTAGTTAAGTGATTACCATAAAACAACAATTAATAACAACCCTCATTCGGTATAATAAAGTATAAATGAAAAAAGGAATTTAACTTAGAGGAAACGGTCTGGGGGGGAGAATTTTGAAACGAAAACGTCGTTTGCGCTCTAAAAGAAATAAATTAAGTAAACAACTAACAAAGGGAGTTCCCTATTTAGTGGTAGGATTCTTTGTTGTGACGCTATACTCAACGCAATTTTTTCAATTATTTTATGTCAATCAAAAAGAAGCCTATGAAAAGCATGTCAATCAAGAGGTTGTTTTATCGAGTATTTTTGATTTTGCTAATCCAGCGGATTTTATCGAACTGATGACTAATTTACAAAAGTATTTTGCAGAAGTCATGACAAACCTTGATTTGAATCAGTTGTATTCCTTTTTAAATGATGGGTTTGCCTTTATTCAAATGGATTCAAAACAAAGTAGTGTGGCCGCTGCTACACCGAATACATCCAATGATTATAAATATACCTATGTCAGTGAAGAGTTAAAATTAGAACCACGGCCAGAAGCGGTGAATTCAACAGAACCATTGGTTTATCTTTTTAATACGCATGATTCTGAAACGTATGAATCTGATCAAGTCAATGCCATGCTTGGGCGTAAAGTTTTTGTTGGCGACATGTCAAACCTTGTAGCGAATGAATTTTCTAATTTAGGAGTTAAAACACTTGTTGAAACAAGAGATATCTCTGAAGTATTAGTTGCGAATGATTGGGAATATTGGCAATCCTATAAAGCTTCCCGCATGTATTTAGAGTCGACGGCAACAGAGTATAACACTCTCAAATATTTTATTGATATCCATCGTGATTCGTTAAACTATAATCGAACGACCACCACAATTGACGGAAAATCCTATGCTAAGTTGTTATTGGTTGTAGGACAAGATCATCAACGTTATAAAGAAAATTTAGCCTTTGCCAATGAAATTAATAATTTGTTTAATATGTATTATCCCGGTCTTTCAAAAGGAATTATTGAAAAAGGTGGAGAATATACGAATGGGATTTATAATCAAGACTTTGCCACGACACTCCTCTTAATGGAAGTCGGTGGAGTTGATAATACGTACGAAGAATTATGTAATACTGCCGAAGCCATCGCGAAGGTGATGACACAGTATATTACAACTCATTAATTGAAGGAGAGATGGGGATGAAAAAAGGAATAGCTCTTATTTTTTTCGTCGTTTGCTTTTTATTAGGAACTATTTATGGTTCTAGCTCCCATTCAGAAACGACACCTCATGTCGCGGCAAGCTCTAATCTCACGCAACAAATCAAAGAGTATGAGCAGAAATTATCACAAGGTGAGGAAATCATCACTTCTTATAGTGAGATGATTTCTGAAGGCGTGGTTCCAAAGTCAACACCAGTTTCAAGCGGAGGTGTAGCACATAATAATGTGTCGCAATTTGGACAAGATGCTGCGGATTTATTAAAAACCACAGTCAGGGAAGTTTTACGAATGATTGTAAAAGCCTGTGATCAATTAATCACTGAATAATAGATGAAAACCATGACTTCATTCTCAAGGAGAAAAAAGCCATGGTTTTTAATTTTTTAGGCATAGGAGTTGTCATAATGTAAAGGATATTAAGTGATGAATGAAAGAAAGTGATGTCGTAAAAGATGCGAAAATAGCCGAAAAAGAAGTGAATGATTATTTTTTGCTTGTGAGTTAGGTTTTTTTACAGTAAAATAAAGTGGATATTTAATTATTTCGGAATGGAGTGAGCTTGGTGAGTGCGATGAACATTGAACAAATCAAAGAACGCCAAAAAAGAATTCGCAACTTTTCAATTATAGCCCACATCGATCATGGAAAAACAACCCTTTCGGATCGTATTTTGGAGCGAACGAATGCGTTGGAAAAACGTGAGATGAAAAATCAGCTGTTAGACTCAATGGATTTAGAACGTGAGCGCGGAATTACCATTAAATTAAATGCCGTGCAGTTGACATATAAAGCTAAAGATGGAGAAGAGTACATTTTACATTTAATCGATACCCCAGGTCATGTTGACTTCACTTATGAGGTATCACGCTCGTTAGCAGCATGTGAAGGGGCAGTATTAGTCGTTGATGCTGCACAGGGAATTGAGGCTCAAACACTTGCGAATGTTTATTTAGCCTTAGATAATGATTTAGAAATTTTACCGTTAATTAACAAAATTGATTTACCAAGTGCTGATCCAGATCGCGTGAAGCAAGAGGTTGAAGATATCATTGGATTACCGGCAGATGATGCGGTTTTAGCATCAGCTAAAGCAGGAATTGGAATTGAAGAGATTTTAGAGCAAGTGGTTGAAAAAGTCCCAGCCCCAACGGGAGACCCTGAAGCGCCATTACAAGCGTTAATCTTTGACTCAGTGTATGATCAATATCGTGGAATTATTGCTTCTATTCGTGTTGTAAATGGAACGATGAAAAAAGGGCAAGTGATTCGTATGATGGCAACAGGTGCTGAGTACGAAGTCGTTGAAGTTGGAGTACACACGCCACATGAGAAAATCGTAGATTGTTTGACTGTTGGAGATGTAGGATTTGTAACAGCTTCGATTAAGGATGTTAAAAATGTTCGCGTCGGGGATACGATTACATGTGTTGACAATCCAGCTGAAGAACCATTACCAGGATATCGTAAATTAAATCCAATGGTATTCTGTGGGCTTTATCCAATTGATGCAGCACGTTACAATGATTTACGTGATGCATTAGAAAAATTAGTGTTAAATGACTCATCTTTACAGTTTGAGCCTGAAACATCACAAGCCTTAGGATTTGGATTCCGTACAGGATTCTTAGGATTATTACATATGGACGTTATTCAAGAACGTATTGAACGCGAGTTTAATATTGATTTAATTGCCACAGCACCATCGGTAATTTATCATGTTTATTTAACAGATGGAACAAAGTTAATTGTCGATAACCCATCGCAAATGCCAGAACCACAAACGATTAAGTCAATTGAAGAACCTTACGTTAAAGCTTCCATTATGACACCAAATGATTATGTGGGAGCCATCATGGAGTTATGTCAGAAAAAACGTGGTAACTTTATCGATATGCAGTATTTAGATGAAACTCGTGTTCATGTTAACTAT
>NZ_CALIOS010000107.1:0-9013 GCF_938044715.1 uncultured Turicibacter sp. | reverse complement strand
TGCGATACTCGTATGGATTAGTGTCGTAATTCATATAAAAATCACGCAATGTTGCTACATTAAACACTAAAATTTGTGGTTCATATAAGAAACGCGTTCTTAAATCACAACTCATAACCGTTGTTCGATAATCCGGTTCTTTAAAGTATTCTAACTTATACTCGACTAACGCTTTTTCAGCCTCTATTAAATCATAGGGTAACTTATAATAAGGATCGTAAGTTGTATCATTTATTAAGAATTTTAAGCTAAAGTCTTGGGCATGAATCACTGAATTATTGATAAATAAAATTCCAAATACCGCTGTTAATCCCAACGTTAAAATAGTCTTGGCTTTAATAGATTTCATCAATGAAACATAAAACTTTACCCCGACTGCAAATGTTACCAATGAGAATAATAAAATTGTTGTTCGCCCATAAACAATTCCCGTTAAATACTTGCTAATAAACGGAGCCACAAATGGGTTATAGAAGAAGATTAAAGTTCCGACTAAAATGACTTTATATAAGCGATATTCTTCCACCTCACAACGATAGCATAAGACTCCGATAAGTAACGCCCACCCCACAAGGGTATAAATCACTTTTAAAGGTAATAAAATCGCTTGGTAAGAAATAAAACTTTTTTCTGTAAAATAGGTGATTCCATTAATATAATCCGGAATAAAAGATGCCATTGAAACTGGTGAGGCAATGCCCTTAAGTGTCATCACTATAGAGATTAAAAGAATACTAGCTAGTAACAAACTTAAGGCAAATCGCATGATTTTTTTCATTATATTTGAAAATTTTTGAACAAGCCAATAGATTAGAGGATAAAGAACGACCAAAATAATGGTCGCAATCAAAGCAAAAAGCATAGACATGGTAGATATAATTCCGATCACATAAAAAGCTAATGGAATACTTAATGTTACAGGCAATTTCAAATTAGGCTGCTTTGCGATAAACACTTCAAATCCTAGCAATAAAAGAACTAACATTCCCCCCACAAATAACCCAGTTGATTGAACCGAATAATGACTAAACATTAAGATGATAAGAGAGAGGATTGACCAAGGCGTTTCTTTTTCTCGACTCGCCACATAAATCCAAATCAAGTAAATCATTATAAAGGGTCTAAACTGATTGCCATAATAAGAATAAATCATCCCCGATAACGTATCATTCACTAAACAGAATAATCCGCCTACTAGCACCCACTTCATAAACCAATGAGTGTCTTTGAAATAATAATGAACCGCATTAAACAGACAAAGTGGCATTATTATTAAAAAAATAATTGAGGGTAGCCATAAGGTCACCAACATATAATCAACATTTAAAAGCTGTGAAAGGGCTGATAAGAATAAATAATAGCCTTGGAAATTGTAAATCCAGTTTAAAACGCCTGTCTCACCACTCCATGGGTTAATCATATTAACCTGCATGGCATTCACATTTGATCCGACAAATGGAATATAAAAATTAAAGTCTTCACCTGAATAATTTAAACTATCGACGTTCGCATAGAAGTAAATTAAAACACCCGCCATAATCACGATAAGAATATAGTCTAGTTGCCAAGTTAAGCGATACCAAAGCTTTATTTTAAAAAGCGCATAACCACTTAAAACAATCCCAAGTATAACCGTTAAAATTACCAACACCTGACTTGATAAATGCCAAATCATCACCGGTAATGTGATGATTTGGTGTAAGCCTAGAATGATAAAAAAGCCAAGTGGAATCGCATAAGGGAGTTTCTCACTCAAATTTAATTTCATTGAAACAATTTTCCCAATCGCGTAAGATAAGACTAAAATAAAGACCGTCATTGCGATAATCGAATTAATCATCTGTCCCCCACCTCGTCTATTGCCAGCTATAATGAATCTCAACTGATTCATCTAACCCATAGAATTTCTTAAACACACCTTGATGATACGGCGTTACTGCTTCTCCAGAATGGATCGAATGCGTTGGATACGCAGGTAACCAAAGCTCTCCGCTTGGATTTTGTTTGTATGCTTCGATTCTTTGTTCTTGTTCTTGACGAACCTCAAAAACTTGAGAATAGAGACGTCCATACCAGACAAATATAAGCATCGTTAAAATAGAAAAGACAAGAGTGGCTGATTTATTTACCATTGGATTAAATCTTATTTCATTCACAAGATACCCAATCACAATAATTAAGAAATACACCGTGAAAATTGCACAACGGGGTCCAATAATTGGTGAAAGCAACATAGCTCCCATGACTGCCATCCCAAGTAAATAGTAAAAACACATTATAAAAATAGATTGGCATTTCCATAGTAAGTAAATTATTATACCAAAAATAAGCATCGCCATGAATGTCCAATACCCCATTAAAATCCAAGAATTCATATCTGCAAAATAATAAGCAATACTTGTAAACTTCCAAAAACTGATGCCATATGATTCATTTAATGAAACAATGATTGATGAACCTAAAACGTAGACACTGCTCAACATGACTAAACTTAAAATAATAGGTGTAACTTTAAATTTAAATTGATTTCGCTTTTGAATGATTAAGGTCATCATAACAGCAATTAAAATTAGGATAATCACCGTATTTTCTGTAAACGTATAATGAATAAATTCAGGATACTTTGTTAACACTTTTTCAATAAGATTTTTAGACATCCATTCTGTATCTTCAAGAACACGAGCTCTTGAACCTGGGCTTAATCTCATCATTAAAAATGCACCTGTTGTTGTTACGGTATTAAGAAGTAAAATTAAATCCACTTTTTTTGCTTGAATTAGGCGATATCCCATTAGTAATAAATTAGCTAAAATTAAACCACCTGCAATGTTTTCCATAATCAGCCCGACTGTCATACCAGAAACAATACTGATTAAGATTTCATACCATTTAAAGGTCGCGTTGGAATCTTTAAAATATCGACCCATCAAATAGAGTTGTAATAAGGCCATGACCGCTGAGAAACGGTAGTTAATTGATCCCACAACAAATGTGAAGGTTTCCATTCGAATCCCATGTGACACCGTAAACATTAAAAACAAAATAAGACTTGCAATCAATCCTTTTTGACGTACTGGATTGATGATTTTATATAGCAATAAAAAGGTTGAGGAAAATAATAATGGATTAAAGAAATAAATCCACCATTCATGATATGAAGCAAGTAAAAAACCTAAAAATTCTCCTACCACACGCCCTGACCAGGTTTGATAAAACTCAAATGTCATCGTTAAAGGACCTTTCAATCCATTAATATAATACCCCCAGTCATCTCCGACTAAAGGTGTCATGGATGAAACCCACATAAAAAATAAAAATAATCCCATGGCTATATACACATAGAAATACCTTTTAAAATTCTCTATTAACTTCATTTATTCTTCCCCTCTACTTCATATATCCTTCTAATAAACCATCAATTAAGCTTACCATATTGCCTTTTAACGTATACGGTTTCGGTTCAAATCTTTTCGCACGTTCATACGTTTGAATAAAATTATCACCATCCTGATAAGAAATAAGATAGCCTAGATCTTCAAATTTCTTTGCTAACTCAATTTGATGATTATTGACATGTTCACCATATTCTTTAAGTCTTGGAACCGCAATGATTTTTTTGTGATTTTTAATCGCCTGTAACATCGATCCTGCACCCGCATGGGTGACAATTAAATCTGCTTTTTCATACAACATTTGGATTTCTTCATTTGAAACAAAGCCAAATATCTGCATCTTATTCGACTCATATTGATTATGTCCGGCTTGAACAATGACTTCTTCTCTATCCGCCACTTGTTCGACTAATTTAATCATCCGACTAAAATCTTGCTTCTGAGTACCACATAAAACTAAAATCAAAATAAACAACCTCCAAACTTAGCATCTGGATAAACTTCTAACAACTCTTCCCACTGAACGTAAAAATCAGTAGCAAGTTTATACATAATTTTTCCTGTCATCGATGGGGTATGAACATTGGCTACCGTCTCAATATAAACAACTTTACGCCCCAATATTCTTGCATATACACACATCGGAATAGTTGAATGAACACCCGTTGAAATCACAACACGTGGACGATACTTGATAAAATAAAATAATGAAACGATCCAAACCCATAAATACTCAAACAGATAAATCCATCCATCATTTTTCGAACAATACATCACGTATTCTGTTGGATAAATTGGATCTTTTGAAACGTCTGTTTTCTCCGTTACAATAACCCCATTATATTTTTTAATCAATTCACCTAATTGAAGTAATTCCGAATAATGCCCACCGGCACTCGCACAAAACAATATTTTTCCTTTTTTCATCATTATCACCAAATTTATTATATCATAAAACAAAAATAAGTCATGAATTTATCACAATCCATGACTTATTTTGTCCATCCTATTGGATGTCTATGAGATATTGATCTGAAAAGTATAATCGATCATAATATAAATAAACGGCCACCACATCAATGTCATGTTCTTTTAAAAAATCACTCAACATAAAATCATGATTTAGACGTAAATCAATGATATACGTTTCATCAAAATGAGAAGCAAACCACCCATTCATTGGATTAGAGAAAGAATCAACTAAAAACAAAGCATTTATCCCGGTATTCTCACCGTAATCATATTTAATTTCACCAGCATATCCTCCGTAAAATGCGTCATAATGATGAATATCCTTATATCCTGGACCGTAGCCATTATGATAAGCATATCGATCACCATTTTCTTTTTCTAAACCGTCTACATAGGTGGTCGCTTGAGGTGCACCTTCAATTATCAAATCACAAATTTGGTCTGTTGCACGACTATACATCCCTGTTCGTCTCGCATAACTTCCACGATAATAAACATCCTCAAAACAAACCTTTTGTGTCACAGATCTTGGATGACCGATTTGAGGAAACACTTCATTAATCATCTCAATCAAATCTGTATAGGCTACATAAGCGCCATCAGCCGTATGATGTAAATCTGTCTTATAAAAATATTGATAATACTCATCATAATTATTAATTTGCATCTCACCAAAATAAATATCATCATCTAGTGTACTCGTAAAGGTTTCTTTATAAATCTTTGAAGCCTCTTGGTAGTCTTGTCCTTCTAACCAATCCACTTCACTTAAAAGCAAATTCTTATAAATAAAAAGTGGCTGATCCATAAAATTTGCGACTTTATTATACATTATAGCATGTTGCTTTACCACATCGTTTAAACTTTCAGAATAATAAAGTGGCGATTCAATATAATGCTCATTATATTTACTCACTTCTCGAACCGGAATTAATTTATTTTGTGTCTGATTAAAATAAGACACATACTTCGTCAAAAAGTAATCTAACCGCGTTTGCCATTTGACTAAAAAGCCTCTACCATAAAATTGATCGGCATAAGCCGTTTCAAATCCCGTTTGAAAACTACCATCATATAAACTTTCAAGCGTTATCTTTGGGAAACTAGCTAATTCTCGATATTCAAAATCAACCTCCGTATTTTTAGGAGCGAATAACATCAAACCATTCACTAAAACTAGAGCTCCAAAAAATACAATAATAAATACACTATTTCTTATCTTTTCAAAACGCATCGCTTCGCCTCCCCTAGAAACGGAAATAAATAAAAGGATTAAATGTCGAATCTAAAAGTGACATGACACATAAAACAAATAACATCCCAAGCCCTAAATCTCCGATTAATTTAGTCACTTCACCTTGTTTTAAGAATTTTCTCGCTAGTTTAGCAATCAAAGGCGTTGCCCCAACTAAACCAACTACTAAGTATGGCCAATAATATTGAATATCTAACATTAGAAAGATATCCCACTTCATTAAAACCTTAAAATCAAACATCGACTTTAGATAGGCTCCTAATTGTACTAAATTCGTAAAGCTGAAAATAACCCATCCAATTAAAAATAAAACAATCGCATAAATATGTTGAATCAGACTTGGAAGTCTTTCAAGCCACTTCAATAAAACATACTTTTCAATAATTAAAATAACGCCAAAGTACAATCCCCATAAAATAAAGTTCCAACTCGCACCATGCCAAAAACCTGTTAAAAACCAGACAATTAAAATATTACGAATGTGTTTTAAAACAGTTCCTCGATTTCCTCCAAGTGGAATATAGACATAATCTCTAAACCAGGATCCAAGTGAAATATGCCAACGGCGCCAAAATTCTGTCATACTTTTTGAAATATAAGGATAATTAAAATTCTCGAGAAAATGGAACCCAAACATTTTCCCAAGCCCAATGGCCATATCACTATAACCTGAAAAATCATAATAAATGTGCAAGGCATATGCGATAATTCCAATCCATGAAATAATTAAACTCAACTCATTTTGATGTAACACTTGAATTTGTGTGGCTAATAATCCAAGCTTATTAGAAATCAGTACTTTTTTCATTAATCCAACGATAAATCGCCTCAATCCATTCGAAACATTTTCAAGCGTCTCTTGTCGTGAACTTAATTCTTTTTCAATTGTTGAGTAACGGACAATAGGTCCTGCAATCAACTGTGGGAATAATGCAACATATGTTGCTAACCTTAAAAAACTCTCTTGAACTTTTACACGACCACGATACACATCAATAGTATAGGACATACTTTGGAAGGTATAAAAACTAATTCCAATTGGTAATGGCAAGTTAAATGGTTGAAGATTTAAATGGAATATAAAATTAATATTTTCAATCATAAAATCACAATATTTGAAGAAAAATAAAACAACTAAATTAATGATAACACTTGAAATTAAAGCTTTTTTAGCCCCTGTATTATCTTTTCTTTGTAAACATCGCCCGACCCACTCGGCATGATAAAAGTCATTCATCGTTGATAAAATCATTAACAAGACGTAAATAGGCTCGCCCCATGCATAAAAAATTAACGACCCAATCAAGAGAACTAAATTCCGATAGACACGATTTTTACTTAAAAAATAAATTCCAATAATTAACGGAAAAAAGCAAAACAAAAACGTAAAACTACTAAATACCACCTAAGTACCCTCCTACCTTCATTTCAAAACTCTTGCAAAATAGATGGACATAAGAAAAAAGATTGCCCGTCTTCGGGCAAATCTTTTTATCCTATCCCCTTTTTATAACTGAAAAGACTTTTGCAAATCCCCAATAAGAGAACGAATTCATCATTCTAAAGTAAAGATGCTTCTTATCTTTCTTTTTATTTAAATAGTGATTTTTCTTCCAATTTGGAAAAGTTTCATTCAACAATTTCCACCCATTTGATAATACATACTTTCGTTCTGTCTTATCTTTAATTTGTGCCGCTCGCAAAAATGAACTTCCTAAAAAATATTTAATAAACAAATATTCTAATTCTTCATGATAAGATTCAATCAAATCATGTTGTTTAAAATAATCATAAATTCCTGAAAAGACCTCTAACATATCACGCACACGATGATTATGAGTATGTGTAATCGATCCTGTGCGTTGAACGTAATAAACAAACGGCTCCCCAACAAATCCAAAACGTCTGATATGTGGCGCTAATCGAATTAAAAGAGAAGAATCTTCATAGCGAAGCCCCGTTGGAAACTTAATATCGAGTGAATTAAACCAACTTGTTTTATAAATTTTAGTCCAAAGTGTCGCAATCATCTCCGTCATATACTCACGGTTATCTTTAAATGGCCCATCAGTTGCTTGTACTAATTTATCAGGATACTCCCAATAAAAATTACAAGAGACTAAATCAGCATCTTTTTTAATCGCCTCTTCATACATTTTTTCAAACATTGTTAACTCTACATAATCATCACTATCAACAAACCCAAAATACTCTCCCGTCACTTTAGAAATCCCAAAATTACGAGTATCAGCGATTCCACCGTTTGGCTTAATATAGCTTTTAATGAGATGAGGATATTGTTTTACATAATGATCAATAATGATTTGAGAATCATCAGGAGTTGAATCATTCACCACAATAATTTCAATATCTTGAAGTGTCTGATTCACTAAAGAATCTAAACACTTTTCTAAATACTTTTCAACATTATATACTGGAACAATAATACTTACTTTCGGCATATCGTCACACCCTTAATCCACTTTCTTCAAAGTTTTTTGAAATAGAGTAATTAAACTAAATGCAATAAAGAAGCTTGTTAATAACGTATCTAATACATGTCCACTATAATAAGCTGCTCCAATTCCTGCTCCAACCGAAACCAGTAACATCCCATTTTCAAATGTTACCATCGATTTAAAGCGACGTAGCATATTAACTCCACATGCTGCCATTAACACAAGGTATGGACCTGTAAAGATGATGGCCCCTAAAATTCCAAGCGTATAGTATTGACGTAGGAAATCTTGTTCAATAATAAAACCACCTTGGCTAACCGTTGAATAACTTGTCCCAAATAATTTTTGTTTAGGCGTTAACATGTCCCACTTATACTCTGCAAATAATTTCTGTAAATCGCGTCCATCTGTACGTACTTCAAAAGGTTGCTCTAAAACATGCTTCCAAAAAACAGGATCGAATTCAATTTCATAAATATAATCATAATAAGCAGGCATTCCAATCAACCAAGCATTATTACGAACGATATTAATTAAAGCCCAATTATATTCAAATGAATCTCCTTCCATCCCTTCTAGACCACTCGATAAGTCTGGTATCACTTGATTATCCTCACGATTACTTTGAATCTGCACGGCATTCTCTTGTTGATGTTTAATAGCTGGAGAATAAGGGAAGACAAGACTACAAAATGCAATCATAAAGGCCATAAAGGCAAGTGAAACGACTTGAAGACGTCCTTGCTTTAAAAGCAAAATAATGAGATAGCCAATAAATGCAATCACAGCAACGGCAATAGTACCAAGGGTTGCCACACGAGTTCCAACAATCATCATGCAAAGAGAATGAATCACAATTAAAATCATGACTGGCCACTTACGTTTAACTTCATATAGGACCTTATAGAGCAAAGGGAGTAACGTAAACAATAAAG
>NZ_CALIOS010000106.1:0-1388 GCF_938044715.1 uncultured Turicibacter sp. | reverse complement strand
AAAAAAGAGACATCAAGTCTCTATCCTGTTACAATGTTATCGGCTAAAACAATATTGAAAGGATAATTTTTGATGTCTCACTCATATTCTACTAGAAAATTTTTAAATATTAAAGATAAAAATATCATCTTTCCTGAAGATTATTTTGAAGAAGTTAAATTAAATGGGATCACTAGCTTTGTTTTTAAGGGAATCTTATCTTACCAACCCACTCATTGTGAACACTGTGGAACTCTTTTTGATTCCAATTTTAAAAAGCATGGGTTTAAAACTTCTCGAATTATCATTCCAAAAGTATCACTCCATGATACCTATTTAGTTTTAAAGAAACAGCGTTATTATTGTGGGCATTGTCAATCCACCTTTACATTAAAAACATCTATTGTTGAAAAGAACTGTTATATTTCTTACAATACGAAACACGCGATTGCTTTAGAAGCTCAAAATAAAATTTCAGAGTGCGATATTGCCCGTCGCCATCAAGTTTCTCATTCAACCGTTAATCGGATCATTCATAGCTTTTATGAATCTCAAACTTTGAACTTTAATGAGCTACCTGAAAATCTTTGTTTTGATGAATTTAAATCGGTAAAATCGGCTGAGGGTCATATGTCTTTTATCTTTTGTGATGCAGATACCAAGCAGATTATTGATATCATTGAAGATCGACGCTTAACCTCTCTTCAGACTTATTTCAAGCGATACACAAAAGAAGCTCGTGCGCGTGTGAAACATATTGTCACTGATATGTACGCCCCTTATATCAGTTTGATTAAGGAGCTTTTTCCTCATGCCAAAATTGTCCTTGATAAGTTTCACCTCGTTCAACATATCTCCCGTGCACTCAATAAAACACGTATTCGATTAATGAAAAAATTCAAAAAACATGGTCGTAAATTCAAACGTTACTGGCGACTATTTTTAAAATCACATACCCTACTCGATACCACAACTTATCGATCTGTTTATTGTTTTAAGCAACCGATGCGTGAAATAGATATCTTAAACTTCCTTCTCGATTTATCACCCGAATTAAAAGCAACTTATGAGCTTTATCAAGATTTACTATTCGCCATTCAATCGAAAAATGTGAATCGATTTAATCACTTACTTGAAACAGAACATCCAATGATTTCACCCGAACTTCAAACATCTTTTCAAACCTTTAAAACCTATACTTCTTATATCTACAATACTCTGACTACTCCCTATACTAATGGTCCTATTGAAGGAATCAATAATAAAATTAAAGTCATCAAACGTATCGCGTTTGGATATCGCAGCTTCTATCATTTCAAATCAAGAATTCTTATGATTCAAAATCTAACTAAACCCAAAAGAAAAATCCTAGCAGCATAGCTACTAGGATTTCAATTCGGTCGTTCATT
>NZ_CALIOS010000105.1:0-6043 GCF_938044715.1 uncultured Turicibacter sp. | reverse complement strand
CGATATTACGTATGAAAATGCTCAAGCAAGGGAACGTACGAATATTTTAATGAATTTAGCAAATAAAATGAACGGATTAGTATTAGGAACGGGTAATATGTCTGAATTAGCACTTGGTTGGTGCACGTATAATGGCGATCACATGTCGATGTATGCTATTAATGCGGGTGTTCCAAAAACATTAGTCAAGTTCATGGTGAAACAGTTTATGTTACTTGAAAGTGCTACGTTAACAAACAATGCTGAAGATGCAGAGTTATTACAATATACATTAGCAGATATTTTAGATACACCCATTTCACCAGAGTTATTAAATACGGAGCAAAATACCGAAGAAATTATTGGAAAATATGAAATTCACGATTTTATTTTATACCATATGTTAAACAATGGAGATACAGAGGATCGTATTTTTGATTTAATGAAAATCGCGTTTAAAGATGATTTTGATGAGGAAAAATTATTAGAATATCTACAAATTTTCTATCGTCGTTTCTACTCTCAACAATTTAAACGTTCAGCCTTACCAGATGGACCAAAAGTTTTAGATATTTCATTATCGCCACGTACTGATTGGCGTATGCCATCAGATGCGGAGTATCGCCGTCGTTTATCATAAAAAAAGGGGGGATCATCCCTCCTTTTTATTAATTTTTGATAAATTCCCGATAGAGCTTCATTAACGCTCGTTTTTCAATTCGAGAGACGTAACTTCTTGAAATTCCATAGGATTTCGCGATTTCTTGTTGAGTTTCTTCCTCATGATTTTCAAGTCCGAAACGTCTCACGATAATGTCTCGTTCACGTTGGGTTAATGATTTTAAGTTTTTTTCAATTTTTTCGAACGCTAATTGCTGAATGATGATATCGTTTAAGTCTTTATTTTCATCTTTGACGACATCAATCAGACAAATTTCATTTCCTTCTTTATCATATCCAATGGGATCGTATAATGAGACATCATTGCGCATCTTTTTGGTAGAACGAAAGAGCATTAAGATTTCATTATCGATACATCTTGCAGCATAGGTGGCCAGTTTAGTTCCTTTATCAGGTGAAAAAGAGTCAATTGCTTTGATTAGACCGATGGTTCCAATAGAAATTAAATCTTCTTTGTCATCCGTTTGGTTTTGATATTTTTTTACGATATGAGCCACGAGTCTTAAGTTGTGTTCAATTAATTTTTCTCGTGCATTCTTGTCTCCGTTAGCCATTAAGGTTAAGTAGTGCTCTTCTTCTTCAGCAGATAGAGGATTAGGAAACGCTTGATTGCTAATTGATCCCATAAGTGGAATCAAGTTGGAAAATAATGAGACAATAAATTGAAGTAAAAACATAGGCATAATCCTCCTAATCAGGTAATCTTAGTAGATTATATGCACAAGTTCGTGTCGATAGACTTAAAACAATCGTGAATTTATGATAAAATTAAATGAATACGTCAAATTTTGAATGTCTGATTCAATTAATCATCATGAGAAAGGGGAGTAATCGATGTTAAAACATTTCGTAGCGGATGAATATGTTAAAAGTGTTTTTGAAGTTGATTTACATAAATTAAAACAACAAGGAAAAAAAGTCATTTTAACAGATTTAGATAATACATTAGTCGGAACCAATGTGGCGTTACCGACACCAGAAATTATTACCTTTTTAAACCAGGCTAAGGAATTAGGGTTTGAAGTGATTATTGTGTCTAATAATAATCAAGAACGTGTGTCCACATTTGCAAAAGATTTATCGATTGTCGCACATCACAAATCACTAAAACCTTTAACGATTAAATTACGTCGTGTTTTAAAAAATCATCAAAAATCTGAGGTGGTGATGATGGGTGATCAACTCATGACGGATGTCTTAGTCTCTAAACGATTAGGTCTTTATACGATATTAGTAGAACCCATTGTCTTATCAGCCGATGAGAGCAGCACCAAGTTCAATCGAAAACTAGAGCGCTATGTTGTGAGCCAATTAAAAAAGCGTAACTTACCAATTCCAACGTATTTAGATAAGCAGTAGGAGGAACATCATGGAAGAATTAAAATGTATTGGATGTGGGGCAACGATTCAAACTGAAAATCCAAAAGAAATTGGATATACGCCAGCCTCAAGTATTTCAAAAATGGAAAATGAAATTATTTATTGTCAACGTTGTTTTAAATTAAAACACTATAATGAAGTGCAAGATGTCGCCTTAACAAGTGATGATTTCCTAAAAATCCTACAACGTGTTGGAGAGACAGATGCTTTAGTAATCAATATCGTGGATATTTTTGATTTTTCAGGAAGTATGGTAGCAGGGTTAAGCCGTCATATTAATGGAAATGATATTTTATTAGTTGGTAATAAAGTTGATTTACTTCCTAAATCAGTAAATAAAACGAAATTAAACCATTGGATGCGTCGTTCATTAAAAGAATATGGATTAAAACCTTTAGATGTGGCATTAGTCAGTGCCGGTAAAGGGTTTGGAATTGATGAATTAATGGAAATGATTGAAAAGTATCGTAAAGGACGTGACGTGTATATTGTAGGATGTACGAATGTTGGAAAATCAACGTTAGTCAATCGTATCATCAAACGTTTCACAGAGGAGCGTGAAGATATTATTACAACGTCTCACTTCCCAGGAACAACGCTTGATATTATCGAAATTCCATTAGATGATTGTTCAGCTATTGTCGATACACCAGGGATTATTAATGAACATCAGTTAGCCCATTATGTGACACCGAAAGTTTTAAAAGAAATCACACCTAAAAAAGAAATTAAAGCCGGTGTTTATCAGTTAAATGCAGAGCAAACGTTATTCGTAGGTGGATTGGCTCGTATGGATTTTGTGAAAGGAGAACGCACATCATTTGTGACTCACTTTGCTAATCAATTACACATTCACCGCACCAAACTTGAAAAAGCAGATCACCTTTGGGCAACTCAGGCAGGGGCCGTGTTAAAGCCTGTCGCGATGGATAATGATCAACTAATGGAGATGGAAAAACATACGTTCCATATCGGTCATGAAAAAACGGATTTAGTGATTTCAGGACTGGGATGGTTCACACTATCAGGAACAGGGCAAGATATTAATATTTATGCGCCAAAAGGTGTTGGAGTGATGATTCGCCCTTCTTTAATTTAAAGGAGGTGGACGTTCGTTGAAAAGATTCGCTGTGATTGGAAATCCCATTGTGCATAGTTTGTCACCTTGTATGCACCGAGCTAATTTTTTAGCATTGGGCATTGAGGCAAGCTATGAGTTGAAGCAAGTGCTTAATTTAGAAAAAGAAATGAAGGATTTAAAGCAGTTAGACGGCTTTAATGTGACCCTTCCATATAAACAGATGATTATTCCATTTTTAGATGATGTTGATCCCATTGCCAAAGCGATTGGAGCCGTTAATACGGTTAAAAATGTGAATGGGAAGTTAATGGGATATAATACGGACGTGGATGGATTTTTTGAATCTTTTCAAGGTTTAAACGTTAAACTTGACGCGTCTATTTTAATTCTTGGAGCAGGTGGGGCGGCCCGCGCCGTGTATTTTGCATTGATCAAAAATGGTTATCAAAATATTACCATTGCGAATCGAACACTTGACAAAGCAAAGGATATATGTGACAATTCAATTTCTTTAGTACAAGCAGGTGAGCAGTTAGAATCGTACCAATGTATCATCAATACGACATCTGTTGGATTAATCGAAGGTGAATGCCCGATTGATTTAAAGAATTTAAATTCGAATCATGTCGTGATGGATTTAATATATAAACCAAAGTTGACAACCTTACTAAAGCGTGCAAAAGAATTAAATTGTCGCTATGAATTTGGGTTAGACATGTTATTGATTCAAGGCGCAAAAGCCTTTGAGATTTGGTTTAATCAAGAAGCCAATCGCACGATGATGAAGCAGCAATTAGAGGTGGAACTATATGTTAACAGGTAAACAAAAAAGTTATTTAAAAGGATTATCACACAACATGCAGCCGATTATTCAAATCGGAAAAAATGGTGTCAATGAAATGTTAGTTAAAACGATTGAAGATGCACTAGAGGCGCGTGAATTAATTAAGATTTCAGTGTTACAAAACTGTTTAGAAGAACCTAAGACAATGGCAATCGATATTGCCGATGTTTTAGAGGCAGAAGTCGTTCAAGTGATTGGACGCACGATTATTTTATACAAACAATCTCGCAAGAAAAAACAAATCGTATTACCTAAATAAGGAGATGCTATGGAACAATTGAAGTCTTTCGTTAAACAGCAAATGCCAGCTAAACGTTATCAACATACGCTTGGTGTATGTGAGAGTAGTGTCGAGTTGGCAAAGCGTTTTAATGCGGATGTGCAAAAGGCACAAACGGCCGCTTTATTGCATGATATTGCAAAGTATTTATCAAATGAAATCTTGGAGCAAAAGTTAATTCAGGCACATGAAACAGATTATTTAGCCTATTCTCCGCTCGTGTGGCATGCACCGGTAGGAGCTATTGTCGCTAAAGAAGCGTGTCAAATTGAAGATGAAGAGATTTTAAATGCAATCAAGTATCATACAACAGGAAAAGCAGCAATGACGGATCTTGAGAAAATTGTCTTTTTAGCAGATTATATTGAACCGGGGCGTACGCAACCGGGGGTTGAGGTCATTCGAGACCTTGCCACTAAAAATTTAGATCAGGCAGTCGCTAAGACTTTATCGGATACAGTCGCCTACTTAAGTTCAAAAAATCAAGGAGCGATTCATCCTGATACTTTGGCTGCTTATGATTATTATCGTAATTTTTTATAATGGAGTTGATTTATTTGGAAAACTTAACAACAATCGTTAAAGCTTTAGACGCAAAACACGCAGAAGATATCGTTGTATTAGATATGCAACAATTTTCACCCATTTATGATTACATGGTGATTACAACAGCTAAAAATGATCGTTTAGCAGCGGGAATTTTACGCGAATTAAAAGATTTAGAAGCAGAAACTGGACTTGAATTAAAACGTATTGAAGGTGCCCATGCTGCACAATGGATTTTAGCCGATTTTGGACGTGTTATTGTTCATGTGTTTACACCTGAAACGCGTCTTGAATATAACTTAGAAAAATTATGGAGAGATGTTCCTCGCCTTGACGTTGAAGGGATGTTAGCATAATGGCTTACGAGGCTTTTTCTTATTATTATGATATCTTAATGCAAGATGTTCCGTATAGTAAATGGATGGCCAAAACGAAGCAGTACCTTCCACAAGGCTCAAGTATTTTAGATGTTGGGTGTGGAACGGGAACCATTTCAATTCTTTTAGCAAAAGAAGGATATGATGTCACAGGTATTGATTTATCAGAAGATATGTTAAGAGAAGCTTTTGATAAATTTAAAGAAGCGAGAATAAAAGGAAAAATAATTTGCCAAGATATGACAGAACTTTCTCTTAATAAAGAGTTTGACTTAATAACATCTGTATTAGATTCTACAAATTATATAACAGATTTAAATGATCTTCAAAATTACTTTAATGGAGTATATAATCATTTAAAGTCAAATGGATTATTTATATTTGATGTTAATTCATATTACAAATTATCTGAAATATTAGGAAACAATATATATACATATAGCGAAGAAGAGGTTTTTTATACTTGGGAAAATGTTTTTGAAGATAGCTTACTTTCTATGTTCTTAACCTTCTTTGTTAAAAAAGGAGATCTTTATGAAAGATTTGAGGAAGAGCATCTTGAAAGAGCATATACTGAAAAAGAGTTAGAACAAGAACTGAAGAAAGCGAATTTAGAGGTTATTGCCAAGTTTGATGGATATACTGAAAATTATGTACAAGCAAATACTGAAAGAATAGTATATGTAATAAGAAAAAAGCAATAGTTGGAGGAAAAATATGAGCGATAAAATTATTAGAGCAGTTGCAAAAAATGGAATGGTAAGAATAATAGCCGGAATTACTACAGAATTAGTTGAGGATGCTAGAGTAATACATGAATGTACTCCAGTTGCAGCAGCATCTCTTGGAAGAATGTTAACGGCTGGAGCTCTTTT
>NZ_CALIOS010000104.1:0-2935 GCF_938044715.1 uncultured Turicibacter sp. | reverse complement strand
GATATAAGGTTGCATCAAATTCCCACCATTAACTGCTGCACTGACCGCTGTTACTAACTGAATTGGCGTGACAGAGTTCCCTTGTCCAAATGAAGAAGTTGCTAACTCAACATTTCCAATATTATCAGGATTAAAAATAATCCCTTGTGATTCTCCAAGCATATCAACCCCCGTTTTTTCATTGAATCCATATGCTTTTATATATTCAAATAATTTCTCTTTACCAAGTCTCATTCCGAGTTCAATGAATCCCGGGTTACAAGAATTCATAATGACTTCAAGCATCGATTGATCGCCATGACCCCCTGCTTTCCAGTCACGTATTCTGACACCATCAACCATTGCATATCCGGGATCAAAGAATCGATCTTCAAGAGTCATCACCCCTTCTTCTAGGGCTGCTGAGAACGTTACAATTTTAAATGTTGAACCTGGTTCATACGTTGACCAAATCGGTAAGTTACGATTAAAAATCTCTTGATCATAGTCCTGATAATTTTCTGGTTCATATGTTGGACGTGACGATAAAGCCAAAATCTCTCCTGTTTTCGGATCCATAATAATCCCAATCATTTGATCTGGATCATATTTTGCCACAGCATTATCAAATTCTCGATCAAGAATTTGTTGTAAATGCAAATCAATCGTCAATTCAATATCTAATCCACGAGATGCAGGGGAATAAGAATCTGAAAACTGTGGAAGTGGATTCCCTTTTGCATCTGAAAAGTATTGCCAGACCCCATTAGCTCCCATTAAATAATCATTATAAACATACTCAAGTCCTGTAATTCCTTGATTATCAATTCCTGTAAATCCAATGGTTTGAGCGAGCAAACTTCCATATGGATAACTACGTTTGACATCATTAACTAAGTAAACCCCATCTAAATTCGCTTCCTGAATCGCAACCACTTGCTCGTTTGATAACTTTCTTCCTTCTGGTTGAATTCTTTCGACTGAAACTCGGTGCGTGACATGTCGATTAGCCTCTTCAACCGACACACCTAATATTTCAGCTAATACCTCAGAAGTATGCTCAACATCTGTTACCTGCCTTGGAATAACAATCACAGATGGCGCTACTTCATTACCAACAATCACTTCGTGATTACGATCATAAATAATTCCTCTTTGTCCCTCTATCGGTAAATTCCGTGACCAAAGTTCTTCTGCTTTTTGTACCAATTCATTTGAGTCAAAAATTTGCAAGTAACCAAGTCGAATAAATAATGCTATAAAATAAATTAGTACAATTGATAAAAAGATAAGTAATCGTCGTTGTATGACTCCTGCTTGTTTCATCCATTGCTCCCCCTTCATGTAAAATTTAATATGACAATTATGATCACTTTGAACCTACATAATAACTATATGAGTCTTTTTCTTAGTAAATACGTAATCGTCTCTACACATTACTTTTTTATTCAACTTTATTACAATTCTATTTAATTTATGCAGAATTTAAATAAAAAAAAGCCTAATAACGCTATTCAAAGCGTTATTAGGCTAAAATTTAGTCATTTACTGGTTCATTTTCTTGAGATATTTCTATCTCGGCAGAAGAATCTTCAGATTCGTTTTCTTCATGCGCCTCTTCTGTCACATTTTGAGATGGGGTTTTCGTCAACTCAATCACAATCTCAGTAGTAGACTGAATCTTTTGTTCAGGAGCTAATGATTGCGATGTCACAAATCCTTCTCCATTAAAGGTAACCTTTAATGAAGCTAATTCAGCAAAACGAACGACTTCATCTTTCGTCCAACCTTCAAAATTAGGTAATTCATATGTTTTACCTGTTTGTAAAAAGACTTTACTCCCACTCACCACTATATTTCCTGCTGAAGGAGATTGTGCAAAAACTTGATTTCCTGATCCAATCACAATCGGTTGCAAACCAGCCTCAATCAAACGTTGACTGGCCACTTCAACATTTTGATTAATGTATTGATTCACTTCAACATTTTGATAGACATCTTCAATGTTTGAAATAGGTGTTTTTTCTGCTCCTAAATACGTTAATCCTGTTTGCATGACGTAACGGTAAATTTGTCCAAGTTGGTCGTGTCCACCTGTTTCAGGTCTTGACATGGCCACATACATCACAAGCTCTGGATCATCTGCAGGTGCAAATCCGATATAACTATACAAATATTCATTAGCAAGATATCCATTAGCACCATCCGCAATCTGAGCCGTTCCGGTTTTCCCACCACTTGTAAAACCATCTAAACTATAAGCAAGACGTCCTGAACCATCTTCCTCGGCTACAACACCAACCATCAAATCTTTTACTTGTTTTGCCGTTTGTGCCGTAATAGGATTATCTAGCTTAATCGGCTCAAATTGATAAACATCTTTTTCCTGATTAGGATCATAAACACGTTCAATCAGTTGAGGTTGAATTAACTGTCCTTCATTTAAAATAGCTGTAATGGCCTGAATATGTTGAATCGGAGTCGTTAAAATCCCTTGACCAAATCCAGCTGTTATTTTTTGTGTCACATCCCAATCAGTCGGTAATGTTCCTGCTGATTCACTTGGTAAGGGTAATCCTACTTGACTTCCAAAACCGAATTTTTCAAGATATTCAATATTCGTCTCAGGCGTAATTCCATTCGTTAAAAGATCGATAATTGCCGTATTTGACGAACGATAGAACCCCTGATCGTAGGTAATCGTCCCCCAAGTCTGGGTCCAATCTCGTATAGTAGAACCATTCACTAAGCGTGATCCCGATTGAAAGTACTGACTTCCATTATATTTTCCTTCATTAATAGCAGCAGCATAGGTATAAATCTTCATCGTCGATCCCGGTTCAAATGAATCAGAGATCACTGGATTATTATAATTTTCAATATCTCTTATATTAGGATCAAAACTTGAACGGCTTCCCATTGCCAAAATCTCTCCTGTTTTAGGATTAGCGACAAC
>NZ_CALIOS010000103.1:0-4190 GCF_938044715.1 uncultured Turicibacter sp. | reverse complement strand
TTTATTACCATTAAATACGTTTACCAGTTGTCTGACTTAATTATATAATTCAGGAATCAAAAAATAAAAACTTCACCCTTCTTAATATGATGTTGAAACAGTTAAATTAAATGAATTCACTAAATTTTTTGAAAAAGAAATTTTGCCTTATCCCTCCACTCATGATAGAAACAGTGTGGAATTCTTTTGATTCCAATTAAAAAGTATGATTTTAAAACGTCTCATATTGTTATTTCCAAAACCTCACTCCCTGATATCGATCTAGATTTAAAGGAACAGTGTTATGATTGTGTGTATGATCGATTTACATTTACTCAAAAACATTTATTATTGAAAAGAACGGTTATACTTTCTACCATACAAAATACGAGATTGTTTTAGAGGTACAAAATAAAATTTCAGAGTGGCGGGTCCTCTACAGTTCACTCCTTTTATGAGCTATTAATACGTATTCTCATAACTCAAAACATAACTCAACTAAAATAAAAACACCTAGTCATTTCATCACAAGGCTTATTCTTAAAGTCATTCATTGTAATAGATGCAATACTCTTTGAGAAAGAACAAAAAAGACTTTAAAAGCCAAAGCTCTTAAAGTCTTTAAAATATAATAATATCAATATTTTATCCTATTCAAGATAAAATTTATAATGTTCCAAAGAAATTATCCGCGAGATACGTAACGTCCATCATTTGTGTTGATGATTAATTTATCTCCAACTTCAACGAATAAAGGAACTTGTAAAGAGTATCCAGTTGAAACTGTTGCACTCTTAGTTGCATTAGAAGCTGTGTTTCCTTTAACACCTGGCTCACATTCTACAACTTCTAATGTTACTTTTTCAGGAACTTCAACTCCTAAGATTTCACCGTTGTAGCTCATCACTTTAACTTCCATTCCATCAACTAAGAAGTTTTTCTCTTGCTCTAATTGAGCAGCCGTTAATTCAATTTGTTCATATGTTTCATTGTTCATGAAAACATACTCATCTCCCATTGAATATAAGAATTGCATTGTTGATTTTTCAACGTGTGCACGTTTAACTTTTTCACCTGCATTGAATGTATTATCAATAACAGCTCCAGAACGTAAGTTACGTAATTTAGAACGTACGAAGGCTTGTCCTTTACCTGGTTTTACGTGTTGGAATTCGATAATTTGGAATAAGTTTCCTTCATAATCGATAGTCATACCTGTTTTAAAATCGTTACTTGAAATCATAAAAATCCTCCTTGAACACTATACAAACTACTCCTTAGTAGTATGAGAATCATTTCCGTATTTAATTATAACGATTAATGGAGAAATTGTCTATTATAAACAGCTATTTTTCCCTATTCTCGACCTAAAATCAGCTTTTTCACCCTCGCTATTGAACAAAAAAAAACACTCTATCTTTCTATTTCTTTTCGTCTTTTCTCGTGATACGACGATACTTCTCTAAAAGGGCTTTATTTTTAATCTGAAATTCTGTAAAATAAAAGGTGTTGCGAATAAAGGAGGTTATGTGGATGAATTGGCCATTAATTATTAGTGCAATTCTTTTAGGATTGATCGTTGGATTATGGATTACTATGCGTCGTGAATCGAAAAAATGTGTGGTAAACTTAACAGAAGCAGAGTTTGTAGAGCAAATGCGTAAGGGACAGTTAATAGACCTTCGTAAGAAAGAAGAATTTGATCAAGGACATATTAACGGTGCTCGTAACATTCCTTTTGCTATTTTAACTCGTAATCCTGGAAAATTACGCAAGGATTTACCTATTTTCTTATATTGTGAAAAAGGAAAAGTAAGCAAACGTGCTGCTTTAGTTCTTTACGGTAAAGGATACGAGAAAATTTACCAACTCGAAGGTGGATTAACAGCTTGGACAGGTCCATTAAAAGCTACAAAAAAATAAAAACAAAAAGATTATTAGAATTAAATCTAATAATCTTTTTTTATTATTTGCAAATAATAAAAAAACACACAATTATGTGTGTTTTATTCTTGGCTTAAATAAGCTTTAACCAATTTACTAACTAAAGCACCGTCTGTACGCCCTTTTGTTTTAGGAACAACGGCACCCATTAACTTACCCATGTCAGATGGTTTTTCTGCGTTAATCATTTTAGCTGTTTCAGATATAATTTGTTTAAGCTCTTCCTCAGTAAGTTGCGCCGGTAAATAGGCATTCACGTATGTTAATTCTTGCTCGATTTTTGCTGCTAAATCTTCACGTGCTGCCTCTTTAAATTCTTTTAAAGAATCACGGCGTTGTTTAACTTCACGTGAAAGAACAGTAAGTTCTTGGTCTTCATTTAAATCTGTAACACCTAAATGAATGGCTTCATTTTGAAGTGAAGCTTTTAACATGCGAATAACTGATAAGCGATCTTTTTCTTTCGCTTTCATTGCTTCTTTCATGTCAGCATTTAATTGATCAAGTAATGCCACTGAGATCACCTATTTAAAATTAGTATTTGTTACGTTTGATTGCAGACTTGCGTGCTGCTTCTGATTTTTGTTTACGTTTGATACTCGGTTTAACGTAATATTCACGTTTACGAGCTTCAGTAAGGGTACCTACTTTAGATACTTCTCTCTTAAAACGACGTAATGCATCATCTAATGATTCGTTTTTTCGAACTACAGTTTTAGCCACCACTAACCCTCCTTCCGCTTCGCTACGATTAACAGTAATATTATACAACATCTTTTACGTTCTGTAAATAAAACAAAAAAAAATCATAAAAATGATTTTATGTTATAATAATAACCGATAATAAAAAGGTGGACAAACACTGAACTGAAGGTGGAGTTTTATGAAATTTGTAACCAATATTGATGCTAAAAAATTTAATGACTTTGTGTCAACTCATCCTAAAAATCATTTTCTACAAACCTATGAGTGGGGTGTTTTTAAATCAAAATCACCCGAGTGGTCATTTGAAACTGTGGGACTTGAAAACGATCAAGGAGAACTCGTTGCAGCTGCGTTAGTTCTCATTCGTTTTTTACCTATCATCAAACGTCCATTTTTATATATTCCACGTGGATTTGTGCTTGACTTTAATAATGAACAACAATTAAAAGATTTTACAGAAGGAATGAAAAACTTCGCAAAATCAAAAAAAGCAATTTTCTTTAAAATCGATCCAGACCTAAAATACGTTAATCGCACCATCGATGGTGAAATTGCAGAAGGGGCGTTCCCAAATGAGTCACTAATTCAATCTTTGCTTAACCTCAATTATAAACATTTAGGCTTCACACAAGATTTTGACTCTAGCATTCAACCTCGATATACTTTCCGCTTAGATTTAAAACCAGAAGAAAAAAACTTATTACAAGGCTGTCATACAAAAACACGCTACAATTTAAAAGTAGCACAAAAAAAAGGAATCGAAATTGTAGAAGGATCACGTGAAGATTTAACAAAATTTGAAGAAATTATGCGTATCACAGGAGAACGTGATGGATTCTTAACTCGTCCTCTTTCTTATTTTGAAGAAATGTATGACACACTAGCCCCTCATGGAATGTGCAAACTCTACTTAGCTAAGCTTAATACAGAGCAAGCCTTAAATAATTTAACGGAGGAACTAAATCAAACCACATCAACCATCGAACAATTAAACAATCAACTTCAAAATGCAGAATTAAATGAGAAGAAACGTCAAAAACTAATTAATAAATTAGAACCCGAAAAAAATAAACTTCAAAATATTACCCAACAATTAAAAGAAGTGGAACAATTGTATAAAGAACACCCAACAGGGATTACAATGTCAGGGATTATTACCACTTATTTCGGCAATAAAGCATGGTATTTATATGGAGCCAGTGATAATGTTTATCGTGAATTCATGCCAAACTACTTAATTCAATGGAAAGCTTTAACAGACGCTAAACAAGATGGATATGAAATTTACGACTTCTTTGGAATTAGTGGGAAAACAGATGAATCAGATCCATTATATGGTCTATATCGATTTAAAAAAGGATTTGGTGGAGAATTTACCGAATTTATTGGAGAATTTGATTACGTGATTGATCCCATTGGTTACTTTGCTTGGACCAAACTTTTACCACAATTTAAAAAATTCAAAAAAAGATTGCGCAATAAAAGACATTAAAAAAGGACACCGACATGTAGTGCACCCCAAATGTTAGACTTAAAAATCTAATGTTAGGGGTGTTTTTCTA